>NZ_CEYEMI010000021.1:0-36783 GCF_982810325.1 Paraperlucidibaca sp. | reverse complement strand
TCAGCTCGATGACGCTGTGTTTAACCCCGATGGCTGGCACCGTTACTTTTTCGATGCCGTGAAGCCAGGCTACTCCGGCACCGCTATTTATAGCCGCCGCGAGCCCGATGCCGTACGCACAGGTTTGGGCTTTGAGATTTGCGATACCCAAGGCCGTTGGATCGAGGCGCAGTTTGGCGACCTCACCGTGGTGTCGCTGTACTTACCCTCTGGCTCGGCCAATGAAGATGCGCAAGCGCGCAAAGACATCTTTTTAGGCGAGCTAATGCCCATGCTGAAAGCGCGTCAGGCATCAGGCGAAAAGCTGATTATTTGTGGCGACTGGAATATTGCGCACAAAGAGATCGACTTAAAAAACTGGAAGGGAAATCTGAAAAATTCGGGCTTTTTGCCGCATGAGCGCGCCTGGCTCACCACATTATTTGATGACACCGGCTTTGTTGACGCTTTCCGCCTCATCGACGAACGCGCCGATCGCTACACCTGGTGGAGCAATCGCGGCCAAGCCTATGCTAATAACGTAGGATGGCGCATCGACTATCACATCATTAGTGAAAACCTGCGCGACTGCGTGCAGGCAGTAGACATTTACACGGATGAGAAGTTCTCCGATCATGCGCCCCTAATCATCGACTACGCCGACTGAGCTCATCATGCCCGCACCCGACAAAACCACGCTTAACCGCTGGCGCCAAGACATTCGCTTCAATGCCCTGTTGCGCGAACACACGCTGACTTACACCACGACCTGGGGCATTTTCTCGCCCGAGAGCATCGACGCTGGCACGCAGCTATTACTCGACTATATGGAAGTGCCTGCGGACGCCGACTGCTTAGATATCGGCTGCGGCTATGGCCCAATCGGCATGACATTAGCCAAGCTAGCGCCACAAGGCCAAACGCTGATGGTCGATAAAGACTTTATGGCGGTCGAATACGCCAATAAAAACTGTGCGCTCAATGGCATCAACAACGCTAAAGCCATGTTGTCGAATGGCTTGCAGCATGTGCCCGAAGGCATGAAGTTCGACATCATCGTGTCGAACTTACCGGCCAAAGCCAGCAAAGAGCAGCACTACTTATTTCTTTTCGACAGCCTTGCTCGCCTGAAGCCGGGCGGCCGCTTTTATGTTGTCACCATCAATGGCTTACGCGAGTTTATGGCGCGCACCATGAAAGAAGTTTTCGGCGATTACGACAAGCTCAAACAGGGCAAGGTCTACACCGTCGCGGTGTCGGAAAAGCGCTAAGCCATCGCGGCTTAGCGCATCAAGCAGAAGTTAAACTAGCTCGACGATCAACAGCACCGTCGCCGCTAGCATCAGCGAGAACGTCAGGCCAGCGCCCATGCGGCGCGCCTGCATCGCCGTCGTTAACATGCCAATCGCATGCAAAACGCGGCCGACACTGAAGGCAATGACTAGGCCGGCAACCCAGTTATTTGGCGTCTGATTCATGCACAGAGCCAATATCACCAAGCCAAAAATGGGCACGAACTCAATGCCGTTGCCATGGGCGCGAATGGCGGCTTTCATGGTGATATTGCCACCATCGCCGTGAGCCACTCGCTCACGCATACGCACGCGCGAGACGTTCATCGCCAGCACTAATAACAGCGCCGCATTGAAAGCAACAAAAGCGTAAAACCAGATGAAATTACCCATGAAGCATACTCAAGCAGGAAAAGTTGCTTGAGTATGCCAGAGCTAGTGTTGCGCGCCAGTAGTCATACTGCCGCGCAAAGCACTTACCAGCCCAATGCTTTTTGCTGTGCCGCCAGTAGATCTTTCACACCAGCATCGGCCAAATCAAGCAGCGCAATCGTCTCATCACGGCTGAATGATTTGCCTTCGGCAGTGCCTTGAATCTCGATTAGGCCACCATGCTGCGTCATCACCACATTCATATCGGTGTCGCAGGCAAAGTCTTCGGTGTATTCCAAATCAAGCAATGGCACGCCGTCGACAATGCCCACCGAAATCGCGGCAACCAAATGCAGTAGCGGGTCTTGCTTAATTTTCTTCTCACGCAGCAACCAGCTCAGAGCATCGACCAAAGCCACTGCACCACCGGTAATTGCAGCGGTGCGCGTGCCGCCATCCGCCTGAATCACATCACAATCAACAGTGATGGTGTGCTCGCCGAGCTTCTTCATATCGACCATGGCGCGCAGCGAGCGGCCAATTAGGCGCTGAATTTCCAGTGTGCGACCACCCTGTTTGCCGCGACTGGCTTCACGACCATTACGGGTATGTGTGGCGCGCGGCAACATGCTGTATTCAGCAGTAATCCAGCCCTCACCTTTGCCTTTCAGAAAGCGTGGTACACCAGTTTCCACCGACGCGGTGCACAACACTTTGGTGTTGCCAAACTCGATCAGCACCGAACCTTCAGCATGGCAGGTGTAATCGCGAGTGATGGTGATGGGGCGAAGTTGGTTGGGCAAACGACCGCTAGAGCGCATGGGCTATTCCTGAGTGGATGATAAGATGGCGCACAGTATACCTGCCGAGAGCCTTACCATGTCCGATCTGCCCGTATTCAGCATGACCGCCTTTGCCCGTGGCGACGCCAATGGCTCATTTGGCCAAGTCAGCGTGGAGCTGCGCTCGGTCAATAACCGGCATTTAGAGGCCATATTGCGGCTGCCCGATAGCCTACGTGAGCATGAATTTGCCTGGCGCGAACGCCTGCGCAAAACCATCAGCCGTGGCAAAGTCGAGCTCACCGTGCGCCTCGATGCCGGCTTGGATGCGCCCGCGAGCATTCGCATCAATACCGCCCTAGCCGAGCAGCTGATCGCCGCCGCCGAGCACATCGACGGTCTCACGCGTCACAGCTCCCCGATAAATCCCACCGACATTCTTGCCCTGCCCGGCGTCATCGTGCGCGACACGCCTGATCTGAGTGAGCTTCCCGTGATTGTCGGCGAGCTAATTAATGCCGCGCTATCGGACTTTTTGGCCATGCGCGCCCGTGAAGGTGCGGCTTTAAAAGCAATGATTGAAGCAAGACTAGTAGGCATCGAAAACGAAATTGCTACCGTGCAAACTCGCATGCCTGTGATCATGCAGCACTATCGCAGCAAGCTCGCCGAACGCCTAAGCGAGCTCGAAGCGGCGCTAGTGCCCGAACGCCTAGAGCAAGAACTGGTGCTATTTGCGCAAAAGATAGATGTCTCCGAAGAGCTAGATCGCCTCACCGCGCATGTCGCTGAAATTCGCCGCGTGCTGAATAGCGGTGGCGCTATTGGCCGCCGTCTGGACTTTCTGATGCAGGAGTTAAACCGCGAGGCCAACACCCTCGGCAGCAAGGCCAGCACCGCCGATAGTGCATGGTCTAGCGTTGAATTGAAGGTGTTGGTGGAGCAGATGCGGGAGCAGGTTCAGAACGTCGAATAAAGCTCAGCTATGGCAGCTCCGCACTTTTATGCGCCTAAAAATGTCATTTTCTACATTAATACGCGCATAAAAGTGTGAGCGTCTCAGCCTAGGCCTTATCCAGCGCCTGAGTTAGATCAGCCAAGATGTCATCGATATGCTCGATGCCAATCGACAAGCGCACCAAGTCTTCGCTAGCGCCGGCCTTGGCCAACTCTTCAGCGTTCAACTGGCGGTGAGTGGTCGATGCAGGATGGCAGGCCAAGGATTTTGCATCGCCGATATTCACTAGGCGCAAAATCATCTGCAAGGCATCGATAAAGCGGGCGCCTGCTTCAACGCCGCCTTTAATGCCGAAGCTGACAATGCCGGAGCCTTTGCCATTGGTGATTTTCTTCGCCGTGGCGTTATAAGGACTGTTTGGCAGAGTGGCGTAATTCACCCAGCTCACTTTCTCGTGATTGCTTAAGAAGTCCGCGACTTTCTCGGCATTTTCGCAATGGCGCTCCATGCGTAAGCCCAATGTTTCCAAGCCCTGCAGCAGCAAAAATGTGCTGTGTGGCGCTAGTGCAGCGCCAGTATTGCGCAATGGCACTACGCGGCAGCGAGCAATATAGGCTGCGGCACCAATATCACGGGTATAGACCACGCCGTGATAGGAGGGGTCTGGCTCATTGAGTAACGGGAAGCGCTTGGCATTGGCCTTCCAGTCAAACTTGCCAGAGTCAACGATCATGCCGCCGAGCGTGGTGCCGTGGCCGCCGATGTATTTGGTGAGCGCATGCACAACAATCGCTGCGCCATGCTCAAAAGGTCGGCATAAATATGGTGTGGCAACGGTGTTATCGACAATTAAAGGAATACCGTGCTTGTTGCCGATCTCAGCTAATTTAGCAATATCGACGACGTTACCGGCAGGGTTGCCGATAGATTCGCAGAAGATCGCACGCGTTTTGTCGTCAATTGCCGCCTCAAACGCCTCGTAGTCATTGTGCGAAATCATGCGCACTTCAATGCCCTGACGCGGGAAGGTATGCGCAAATAAGTTGTAAGTACCGCCATAGACTTGGCTAGTGCTTAAAATATTGTCGCCAACGCTGGCAATACACTGAATGGCATAGGTAATTGCCGACATGCCCGATGCAACCGCCAGCGCGCCAACACCGCCCTCCATGGCCGCCACGCGCTCTTCTAAAACGGCGTTGGTCGGATTGGTGATGCGCGAGTAAATATTGCCGGCGACTTTCAGGTCAAATAAGTCAGCGCCGTGCTGGGTGTTATCAAAGGTATAGGACGTGGTTTGATAAATTGGTACAGCCGCAGACTTTGTAGTTGGTTCTGATTTATATCCGTGGTGTAAGGCCAGTGATTCCAGTTTCATAAACTCCCCCTGTATTAGACAGCTAATAGGGCATTGTGCCGAACTTCCATAGCCTTTGGTATGGCGGTTTTGGCATATGCTTATAACTAAGCCTGCTTCAATAAAATACCGATTGGAGCTAATCCGCCGTGGGTACTCGGCGCACTTCACTTACGTCGTAGCCCTCAGCTTTAGCCATCGCCAATAATCTCGCGTAATCGTCGTCACTCATCGTGGGTTTGCGCGACATGATCCACACCAAGTCACGGGCACTGCGGCCAATGATGGTTTCACTATAGTCCGAGTCAACATAGACGATGCGATATTCGGCCTTAATGGGCCAGAGAAACTGCATACCCCAAACACCGCCACCACTATCGAGATCAATATATCCCGTGGGTGTGTATGTCTTTAGCGGCCCACTGGGGCCGCCATCGTTAAACTGGAATGTAGTTCGGACAATATTGGGGGCCTCAAACTGATAGGTTTCAGTTTGCTTATAGGCCTCGCCATCGATCAGAAATGGGATATGGCCATGCACATGCCATGCTCCCATAAAGCGCGGAATATCTACGTTTGCTTCGGTGCGAATAGGCGGATGGCTAGTACAAGCTGCCATCACAGAAACGAGCAACAGCAGTAGCCAACGCATACGAACCTCTATCGTTTTTTACAACATAAAGTGAATTTGCATCTCGCCGACGAATACGCCGAGCAAGGCACCGACCAAGATCAGGATCCACTCTTCCTCTTTAAAGGCTGGGCGCAGCATGCCTTCAAACTCGACTGGCGTGAGCTGACGCATACGCGTGATCAGGGTGTTGCGCACGTCCATAGCATCTTCGGCATAGGCCTCCATATGCTTCATGGTCTCGGGCAAGCGCTCCAAAATACGCTCAGCAACCGAGGCTTTCATCTCGATATATTTTTCTGTGCCCACGGCATACAGCACCAATGGCCGCGCCAAACCGGCCTGCTCGTCAATCACACGGCGCACATGCTTTTGCAGCAGCGTAATGACGCGGTCGGAGCGAGGGCCAGTAAACAGCTCTTCCATCATCGCGCCAGGCGTTAGCATTTGCTTGGAGATAAGCGCGGCGTAATCACCGGCAACTTCGTGCTGACGCTTGAGGAATAGACCATGCAGCGTGAAGCCAAAAAACTTTTTCGGGTTCAGCGGACGGAATAGCATCTGCAACGCCAACCAGTCACTGAAGAGGCCAACGAAGCCACCGAAAGCAGGCAGCATCCATGGTTGGCGGAAGATCAGCCAACACACCATTTGCACCAAACCAATGGTGAAGCCGAAAACAAAGCCGGCTTTACAGAAAAACTTCAGCTCTTCTTTACCCACGCTCTGAAACACGTTGTTGAGCAGCGCTTTGTCTTTTTGCAGGTTGTTGATGACCATGTGGCGAATATCGAAATAGCGCGACACGTCGTGCTGCACTTCGCCCATGATCGTTTGCACGATTTTCGGCGCCTCAGCCTTCACACGCTTAATGATGGCGGCACGCATAAATAGCGGCATGCCTTCCCATAGCCCAGGCTGATACTGATACATGACTTCACGCACAATATCTTCCGAAGCCTCCATCATTGGCACTTCGATTTCTCGCGCAATGCGTTTCGGGTCGAGGCGCGCGAAGATTTCTTCCGGCTTAATCAGGCGCTCGGTCATCAGGTCAACGGCGATAGTCGCCATCTTCACCGACTTGCGGGGCACGATGCCTTGCCAACCAAAGAACGGCTTAATGCCCCAAAACTCGATGGGGTAGAACATCATCTTGATCGCCACCACTTTGGTGACATAGCCAATGATGCCGCTGATGAAGGGGATGGAGATATAAAGCCACATATCGGCTTTAAATTCGGCGATCAGTGCGTCCATAACAATCCGTTAATAGCGTTAGTTTTTCTTATGGTGTTGGCGGTTCGCGCAATGGCAGCGACAAGCGCGAGGGGTCGGCGGGAATGATGCCATGATATGGCGCCATCAGGCGCGGCAAATCTGCAGCTAAATCACCTGTTGGATAGAACACTGGCAACATATGGAGTTCTTTGCGGCCAAAATCCAGAATAAACGGCACAATGGGTACGCCGGCCTTTATCGCCATATGGTAGAAACCAGTTTTCCATGCAGGCGAGGCATGGCGTGTACCTTCAGGCGCAATACCGATATACACACTTTCTTCTGAGGCAAAGCGAGCAGCAACTTGCTCCACTTGACCGCCACGCGAGCCAGCCCGATACACTGGCATAGCGCCTAGCCATCGAACAATACCGCTCAAGGGGCCATTAAATAACTCGGCCTTGACCATCACGGTGATGCGCATTCGCAGCGCTAAAGTCGCGGCGGCCGCAACAAAGCCATCGCGATTTGATGTGTGCGGCGCACCGATGAAAATGGCTTTAGGCACCATCATTGGCGTGCCGGTCACCTTCCATCCACTAAGGCGCAACCACAGCTCGCCGAAGCGCTGGCTAAGTGCGGTGCCGCGTCTTGGCACTTCGGGGCCAAGCATCTCAGCCGTAATGACGCTAGTGCGCCTTGTTTCTACTATGGGTTCTGTCATGACGACTCGGTAGCTAAAGTTTGTGCTGTTATATCGCAAAAAAGGGGTCACAGCGTAGCTGCAACCCCTTTCATTTACGCAACTAGCATAGGCGGTTAAGCCATCGCTTAGAATGTGCGCGAAATCAGCTCTTTCATGATTTCGTTGGTGCCACCATAAATACGGTTAGCACGTGTATCGATGTAGGCCTGCGCAACGGGGTATTCAGTCATAAAGCCGTAACCGCCGTGCAGCTGCACACACTCATCGACCACTTTCGAGATCAAGTCAGACACCCAATATTTCGCGGCAGCGGCAGCATCCACTTGCAAAGTGCCTTTCAGCTGCTCTTCGATGCAACGGTCAACAAACACGCGTGCAATCTGTGTTTCTGAGCGCAGTTCGGCGAGTTTGTATTTGGTGTTTTGATAGGCCGCGACTGGCTTGCCAAATACTTTACGATCACGCACATAGGCCAAGGTGTGAGCCAACACACTCTCACAACCTGAAGCACACATGATGGCAATCATCAGACGCTCCCAAGCCAACTCTTTCATCAGCATGATGAAGCCCATGCCCTCAGTGCCGATCAAGTTAGATTTCGGTACGCGCACGTTGTCGAAGAATAGCTCGCAAGTGTCTTGGCCTTTCATGCCGACTTTTTTCAGTGGACGACCTTTGCTAAAGCCTTCGCGGTTGGCTTCGACCAGCAACAGCGACACGCTTTCTGCGCCCTTTGCTGGATCGCCAGTTTTCACCACGACCACAGCGATATCGCAGAGATAGCCGTTGGTGATGAAGATTTTGCTGCCGTTTACGATGTAGTCATCGCCATCGGCAATGGCTGAAGTGCGCACGGCCTGTAAGTCAGAACCAGTGCCTGGCTCAGTCATAGCAATCGCGCCGACTGCTTCGCCTGAACACATTTTTGGTAGCCACTCTTTCTTCATCTCTTCGCTGCCGAAGTTATTCAGATAGTTAGCAACGATGTCGGAATGCAGTGAGAAGCCCGATGCAGAATCGCCAGCACGCGCCTGCTCTTCCATCAAAATCACGCTGTACAGGCGGTCTACGCCAGAGCCGCCGTATTCTTCTGGCATGGTTGGGCAAAGCAGGCCTAGCTCGCCAGCTTTGTTCCATAAACTACGATCGATGTGTTGCTGCTCTTCCCACTTATCGCGGTGCGGAGCCAGCTCTTCTTCAAAAAAGCGGCGTGCGGTGCGGCGGAAATCTTCGTGATCCGCGCTGAAAATTGTGCGCGGAATCATGGCATTCATTGGGTTGGGGACGTTCAAGCTCATAGTGGCTCCCTAATTCATCTGATGGATAGCATCTGTAAATAACTAGACATTGTCGGCCTCCTATTTACAATACGGCCGTACAACTTGTGTGCTTTATACGCAGACTTAGCCAAGGATTCAAGTAAAAATGACTGCACAGTCTCAAAATAAAGATAACCATCGCCGCACTCAGACCGAGCGCAGCGAAGCCATGCGCCAACGCTTAATCAACGCCACAGTCACTTGTTTGGCCGATGAAGGCTATGCCGGCACGACGGTGAGCAAAATCATCAATCAGGCCGGCGTTTCGCGCGGCGCCCCCATGCATCACTTCCCTACCAAGGCCAGTCTGCTGGAAGCCACTGCCGAATACTTAATTCGCTGGATGAACCGCCACCTTGCCCGTGCAACTCGCGGCGTGGTCGACTCAGAAAATCGCGCGGCCGATATGATCACCGCCAGCTGGCGCGAGTTGCATGATGGTCCTGAGAGCTTGGCCTTGATGGAGCTGATGCTCGCTAGCCGACGAGATGAAGATTTGGCTCGCGTCATGCGCGCTTTATGGGATGCCGGGAGGCAAGCGCTGGATATGGCCAGCAAGCACTATTTCGAGCCAGACTTTAATGGCATTAAGCCAACGCAGCTCTTTGTCTTAACGCATTGGCTGATGCGTGGCATGGCCCTAGAGCAGCACTTGATGAACGATGCTCCCGTAGCCGATCACTTCATTGAGCTCTGGGGCAAAGTCATGAGCCAGCATCTACAAGCCAAGCCGAACGTCACCACTCCACCACCACGACCAGCATTTTGGAATCGCTCATTAGCGACAAATACAGACTAACTCGCCGGCGCTTTTGCAGGTGCCAACTCAACACCCTGCCAACTCAGGCCTAGCCAATGCTTTTCACGCTCACCTTGTGGACGAAAAACTCGCGTGCCCATTAGGTAGTCAAACCAAGGCTTAGTCACGCACCAGTTAGCGCTCGCTTGAGAGCCCATATGATGGTCGTAATGCCACGGCACATGCTGGCGCGCCCACTCGGGATCTTGATGCGAATGCTTGTGCACACGGTAATAATTCGCAGCGCTATACCATAGCGTGCCAACAAAAAATGGAGCAATAGGAAACACTGGCACTAGTACTGCGCTGGCGGCAATCAGCGACCACGCCTCCTTACCCTGCGCATGTAGGCCCAAGGGAAACTTCTCATAATTAGGGTCGTAATAGTCATGCTGGCGCACCACCTTGTGATGCTCATGAAAATGAAATGACCAGAAGCTGCCGCGATCTCGCCCCATGCCATGCAACACATATTTATGCATGGCCCACTCCACGGCGTTAGCCGTAATCAGCCCTATTGGAATGCCCAGCATATATTTCTCACTTTTATTATTGCTGTAACTTATTAAGGTTTTACCATGCCGCATGACGAAGTTTCCTATCCACTAAAGCTCTAAGGCGTTTTTTTTGATTAAATAGCCGCATTCGTGCCCAAAAGCACACACGCCACTCTGCGAGCTCAGCATGTCCGGAACTTTATTTATCGTCGCCGCCGCCTCCGGCACAGGCAAAACATCGCTGGTGAAGTCATTAGTTGCTAGCGATGAACGCCTAGGAGTATCGATTTCGCACACTACCCGCGCCTCACGGCCTGGTGAAGTTGATGGCGTGAACTACCACTTCACTTCGCGCGAAAAATTTCTCAGCGAGGTCGGCGCAGGCCAGTTTCTTGAGCACGCCGAAGTATTCGGTAATCTCTATGGCACATCGCGCACATGGGTCGAAGAACAGCTGATTAAAGACTACGACGTCATCTTAGAAATTGACTGGCAGGGTGCGGCCATCGTGCGCGACTTAATGCCGCAGGCGCAGTCGGTATTTATCTTGCCGCCATCATTGCCCGAGCTTGCCGAACGCCTCAATGGCCGCGGCACAGACAGCGCCGAAGTTATCGCTCATCGTCTCAGCGAAGCCATCGCCGACATTGGCCATTACGCCGACTTCGATTACCTCGTGATCAATGATGATTTCGCAACGGCATTAGCCGACCTGCGCAGCATTGTTCGTGCCGCCCGCTTGAGCAATCGCGCGCAAAGCCAACGCCAAGCGAATTTGATTCGCCGCCTGCTTTCCGGAGGCTAAGCAGCTAGCGCTTGCGAGGTTTAAACGAGCATCCTGCGGAGGTTGTGTAAAAAAGCCGCAGGCGTTAGAATCTCGCCCCTTATTTGCCCGCTGTTTGGAGCGTTATCATGGCCCGCGTAACCGTCGAAGACTGTCTGACCAATTTAGATAACCGTTTTGAGTTGGTGCTGGTTGCCTCTAAGCGCGCACGCCAATTGGCGACAGGCGGCAAAGAGTCAAGCCTACCCTGGGAAAACGACAAGCCCACCGTAATGGCCCTGCGCGAAATCGCTGCTGGCTTGGTCACTCGTGAAATTCTCAACGAAGTGCCAGAAGAAGAAGCACTGCCCGATTTGAGCAATTTAGGTAACCTAGAATACCAACCACCTATCGAGCTCTAAATACTCGTTAGTTTTCTTGCGTCATTGCGGCTTTTTTCAAGATATTCCTCGTCTTAGCCCCTTGACGCAGCACCTCGCGATGCAGACACTGAGTAGATGAACTCAGGCATCGACGCCCTCTGCACACGTCTCTCAAATTACCTTTCGCCAGAACAAGTAGCGCAAGTTCATCGCGCCTATCTTTTTTCTGAGCAAGCTCACATCGGTCAATTTCGGCGGAATGGCGACCCTTACGTCACCCATCCTTTAGCCGTTGCTCACATTTTGTGCGATATGCACATGGACCATCACAGCTTGATGGCTGCCATGCTCCACGATGTCATTGAAGACACCGGCGTCAGCAAAGATGCATTAGCTAAAGAGTTTGGCGATGAAGTCACCGCGCTAGTCGATGGCGTGACCAAGCTCACGCAAGTTCATTTCAATAGCAAAGCCGAGGCGCAGGCCGAGAATTTCCGCAAAATGATTCTCGCCATGACCCACGATGTGCGTGTGATCGTGGTGAAGCTCGCCGATCGCCTACACAATATGCGCACGCTCGACGTGCTCACGGTGGAAAAACGTAAACGCGTGGCGCGCGAAACGCTCGATATTTATGCCCCCATTGCCATGCGTTTGGGCATGAACGATATCCGCATCGAATACGAAGAGCTCGGCTTTCATGCTATTTGGCCGATGCGCGCTGAACGCATCGAACACGCCGTGATGGCGGCGCGTGGACATCGGCGTGAAATGGTCATCAGTCTTGAAGTCGCTATCAGCGAGCGACTTGCCCGCGAAGGCATCCAGGCGCGAGTCGAAGGCCGCGAAAAGCATCTGTTCAGTATTTACCAAAAGATGCGCGAAAAACGCCGGTCATTCTCCGAAATCATGGATGTCTACGGCTTCCGCGTCATCGTTGAAAGTGTCGACTCGTGTTATCGCAGCCTTGGCATGATGCACAATTTGTATAAGCCGATCCCGGGTAAATTCAAAGACTATATCGCCATCCCCAAAACCAATGGCTACCAATCACTGCACACGGTGCTGAAAGGCCCGCGCGGCGTTCCGATTGAAGTGCAAATTCGGTCCGAAGCCATGGATGCCATGGCTAGCAATGGTATCGCGGCGCATTGGCTGTATAAGTCTGATAGCTTCACCAATACCTCGCAAACACGAGCACGCGAGTGGATGAAATCACTGCAAGAGCTGCAGAAAAATGCCGGCGATTCGCTCGAGTTTATCGAGAGTGTGAAGATCGACCTCTTCCCTGATGAGGTCTATTTGTTCACGCCAAAAGGCCGCATCATGACGCTACCGCGCGGCGCTACGCCGGTAGATTTTGCCTATGCCGTGCACTCAGATATTGGCGATACTTGCGTTGCAGCACGCGTCGATAATCGTTTAGCGCCACTCAGTTTGCCGCTAACGACGGGCCAAACCGTTGAAATCATTGCCGCTCCTGGTGCTCGCCCCAACCCCAGCTGGTTAGACTTTGTCATCACCAGTAAAGCGCGCGCGAAGATTCGCCACTTCCTAAAAGATCAGCAATCAGATGAGTCGCGAGACTTAGGCCTGCGCCTGCTAGAGAAATCACTGTCTGGGCTCGGCAAGAAATACGCCGAATTGCCTGCTGATGCGATAACCAACCTGCTCAAAGAACTGGCCATGGATAGTGCCGATACGCTGCTTGAAAATATCGGCATGGGCAATCAAGTCCCGCAAATTATTGCCCGCCGCTTGGTGCCAGATGTGGATGTCGTCACCTCAACTACGCTCAAGCGCACTGCCCATAACGGCATCGCGATTCGTGGCACTGAAGGCTTAGTGGTGTCGTATGCTCGCTGCTGTCGCCCCTTACCGGGCGATGACATCATGGGGCATTTAAGCGCGGGCCGTGGCGTCGTCATTCATCGCCATAAATGCCGTAATATGGCGGCCGAAATGCGCAGCAACCCCGACAAATGCGTACCGCTACGTTGGGCTGAAAAAGTCGATCGCGAGTTTATTTGCCAACTCCGCATTGCCTTGGTTAATCGCCGCGGCATGCTCGCAGAAATCGCACGTGAGGCCACCGAAAGTGAGGCCAGCATCGATAA
The DNA here is from genome assembly GCF_982810325.1 of Paraperlucidibaca sp. NCBI lineage: Bacteria > Pseudomonadati > Pseudomonadota > Gammaproteobacteria > Moraxellales > Moraxellaceae > Paraperlucidibaca > Paraperlucidibaca sp. Next base: position 23,607 of record NZ_CEYEMI010000021.1, on the reverse strand, counting down.
TGTGCAGATTGAAGAAAAAGGCTCGCATCATGGAGTCATGCAACTCGGCTTGGTGGTGCGCGACCGCATCCATTTAGCCCGCGTCATTAAACGTATTCGTGTTTTACCCGGCGTCGACAAAGTCACCCGGGTAAGCTCTTAATTTTGCAGGAGTGTTAGTCTCAATGAATCGCGCCGTTATCCAAACTAATAAAGCCCCAGCCGCCATTGGCACCTATTCGCAAGCAGTGAAAATCGGCAACACGGTTTATCTATCGGGCCAAATTGGCCTCGATCCTGCCAGCATGCAGTTGGTTGATGGTATTGATGCGCAAATCGTGCAGGTTTTTGAAAACCTAAAAGCAGTGATCGAAGAGTCTGGCGCTACACTGCAAGACATTGCCAAACTCAATATCTTCCTCACCGACCTAGGCCACTTTGCCCTAGTCAACGAGATGATGGCACGCTACTTCACGCAGCCCTACCCCGCTCGCGCAGCCATTGGTGTGGCGTCATTGCCACGCGGCGCTCTGGTTGAGATGGACGGCATTGTGGTCACAGCTTCTTGAGACGTTAACTAATCGCACGAACAAAAATGCCTGCTAAATGCAGGCATTTTTGTTTAAGCCTAAAGACTAATTAGCCAGAACAGGAACCTCTACCGTGCCACTAATCGTGACCCCAGGCACCAGTAAATCTCGTGACAAACTAGTGAGGTACTGCAAGTTATAGCCGTAAACCATTAAACCAAGCTGCTCACCTTCAGCTAATTTCTCCGCGACACCCACCATCGATACTTTGTGCTCGCCAAGACCGCGCAGCGGCTGCATTTGCTCATCGATAAGGCGTGGAGCAGCCATGCCTTTTTTCGCACCAAAGCCGACTAGAACAATAGCGTCGCAAGCTCGTATCGGCAATTTGACGGGCAGCAAACCAAGCAAGCCCGACAGCGGCGCAGGAATGTTATCGGTCAACTCCGCTGGTAAGCCCAAAGGCAGATCGCAACCATTCAACGGCTCAAGGATATTATTCAACTTGACGTTAAGCTGGCCAATGCCACCAATAGTCAATGGGCCTTTAAAGCCTTCAAGAGGGATGAATGTAGGCAATAGCAGGCTGGTTAATCCCAAAGCTGTATTTGGTACGGGGATCATGCTCGCAGGAATATTGGTTTCTACTCGCTTCGGCGCAATTAAAGCCGGGTTAACAAACACAGCCTCGCCCGGACTATCGTTTAACGACAAACACACCGTGGTTTTTAGCTGAGCCAAGGCGGTGGCCGTTGCCAAATTAGCGACCTGCTTTTGCGGGGGGTTCAATTTGTCATTTAAGAATGCCAAATTAGCATCATCACGACTTAACGTACCGCAGTTATTTCTACCACCTGGCTTTTGTAATTCAGGCAGTGAAAGGCCGGCACTATTTAAGCCACCAAGCAGTGGATCAGTGAGCATATTCAATGGGCCGAGCGCCCCAATTACGGTTTGTGTGCCTGGTAAAATATGACCACCCTCGTGTGTCATTAAACGAACGTCACCGCCTAAGTTTTTATAGGCCTGATAGTTTCCCCAAGCTTCGTTGAAGTTAAACAAGGTATCGCGCATGCCTTGCGAAAATAAGATATCGACTTTCTTAGGTGCAGGCTTCTTATCGCCCACATAGATCGGCTTAGTTGGTGGCGACAACATCGATGTTAAGAAATCCATATTGCTAATGTCGGTGCCATCATCTGCACCGAAGTATTTCGCGCTGTGATAATAGAAAAAGTTTAGCGATGGCGCTGGGATTTCATTAGATGTCACACCTTTTACCAAGGTCTCTTTAATGGCCGGGTCTAAACCCGAAATGATGGGCTGGTTTGCGCCAGCTTCACCACCAACGACTAACAGAGCCACCCACGCCGACTTCACAGCACCACCGGGGTACAGGCTGGTTCGTAAATCATGCGGCGTTATGTCTGGCGTAAGCACATCAAGACGATTTTTCGGATCGATGTTGTGCAGTAGCATTTGATACATGCCGCCGTAACTACCGCCATTCGCGCCAGCAACTACGTTATACGGACTAGCCTCTGACGGCCGCTCGTACACGAGATAGTCGAGATTCTTCTCAGCCCAATCAAATATTTGTATTAAATCCTGACCTTCGTAGTCAGGATCCATAACGCGTACCGTGCCAGTGCTGTCGTTAAATCCGCGTTGGTCGATACTAATAACGGCATATCCGTTGTCTTGCAGACGCTCAAGGAAGCCACCTTTAGGGTCCTCTGTACGTGCGCCACCAAAGCCATGCCCGTGCAACACCAAGGGATTACCTTTTACGCAGTCAATTTTTTTCGGTTCAATAATCTGAAAGCTAATGGTTTCACCACTCGCCGAAGGCAAAGTGATCTGATAGCTCCGACCGCCATCTAGACGAACCTTAGTGGCGCATGACGCCGTGTTCGCCTCTAGCGTGTCAAACGTTGCGCCTGGGCGCTCAAAATTAACAATGCGATTCGCAGTGGGCGGAGTGCCGCCATCACCACCGCCAGTATCATCACCACCGCCGGTGTTGTCGCCCTCGCCTCCAGTGTTGTCGCCCTGCGGATCGCCATCGCCATTCGAAGAAAATGACCCCGACCCAGAAGAACCACCGCAAGCGGCCAGAGAAACAGCCAATGCCAAAAGTGAGAGAGTGTGAGCAATCCGCATAATTATTCAGCCTAGTATTGTTCTTTTTATAGGCAAGCAGACTACGCCATAAGCTACACAACATCCACACAGAAAGGCCAGAGCTAGCGACCAAATTACAAAAAATTACAGTTTTGGCAGCAAAGTCAAATAGCCGTCACGAAAGCTCGGATAGCTCAGCGCATAACCACTACGATGCAACGCTAAGTTGCTAATACGTTTACCTTGGCTTGCATTTGGCACAACGGCCTTATCTGGCGACGATGGCAATTCAAGCTGTTGCGCCAACCACGCCAATACCTCGTGCTGTGGCGTCGGCGCATCATCCACGCCAAGTAGCAAGGACTCAACGCGGCCACCAGCCAAACTTTGTTGCACTAAGTGCACCACTAAGCCTGCTGCATCGGCAACATGCAGGCGGTTAGTCCAGCTCGGCGGGGTCATTTGCACTGGCTTGGCATCACGCACCCAGCGCAATAGTCGTTCGCGGCCAGGCCCATATAAGCCACCCAAACGCACAATTGTCGATGGCCAAGGCGACTGCCTAACAACATCTTCTGCCTGCAATAACAGCTTAGCCGTGTCTCTCTTTGGTTGCGCCGGCGTCGCCTCATCTATCCATTCGCCAGCATCCTCACCATAAACCCCCGTTGATGACAGCCAAAATTGACGATTCAGCGACTGGCCCTTTAGCGCCTGCTGCAATGCCCGAGCGCCACCAACATAGACTTGTTCATAGGCGACCATACCCGACTCACTCGGCGCTAAAGCACTGATGACTATATCCAGACCTAGTGGTAATTTTAGTGTTTCGGCCTTGGTGACATCACAAACACTCCACATCAACTTGCCACCACTAGAAAAGCTCTGATTTGCCTGTGGTGTGCGCCGCAGTGCCCACACTTCATGGCCTAGCTCAGCTAATTCAATAGCAATTCGGCCGCCAACATCACCCGCACCGACAATTAATATCTTTGACATAAGCTCAATTTTTGATAGTTTTTGGCTACATGCGAAATGCACGACCTAGCCCAGAGATATTATGACCTTAACCGAGCTACGCTATCTCGTCACCTTGGCACAAGAACGCCACTTTGGCCGTGCAGCCGAACGCTGTCATGTCGCACAACCGACGCTATCGGTAGCAGTGAAAAAACTCGAAGACTCGCTTGGCCTCAGCCTGTTTGAGCGACACCGGCATGGTGTGCTGGTTACACCTGCCGCCGAAGCCCTAATTTCTCAGGCTCATGTGGTGCTTGCCGAGGCCGACAAATTCGAAGCCATGGCGGATTTATCACGCGATGAGTTTTCTGAGCCATTGCGCTTAGGTGCAATTTTCACCGTTGGCCCCTATTTATTTCCCTCACTCGTGCGGCGCATGAAACACGAGGCCAGCCCGCTAAAATTGTACTTGGAGGAGAACTACACTCATGTGCTCGCAGAGCGTTTAGCTCGCGGCGAGCTCGACGCCATCATTGTGGCACTGCCCTTTGATCCGCCTGAAACTCGCGTAACGGCATTATTCGACGAGCCATTTCAGTTACTTCTGCCGCGCGACCATGCCCTTGCTAGCAAGAAAATCATCCCCGCCGATGTTCTTAGCTCAAGCCCTGTGCTGATGCTGGGCGAAGGCCATTGCTTCCGCGACCAAGTGCTGGAAACCTGCCAAGTTGGCCAAACGCCGGGCATCAACTCTGGCAGCTCACTGATGACTTTGCGCCATATGGTGGCATCGGGGCTGGGCATCACACTTATTCCCGCCAGCGCTGAACAGCAGCTGACCGATGATGAGCTCACCACTCGGCCGATCAAACCCTGCCCACATCGGCGCATTGTCTTGGCCAGTCGCCATAGATTTTCACGGCCCCGCGCGCTGCAAGAACTATTGCGTGCCTTACAAGGTTTGGACTTGCCCGGCACCACTGCGGTGCAGCGCTAAACGTGGGCACAGCGTCCGACTCGCCGACTCTTGCGCTACACGAACGCCCGATCGCTTGCTTGCGCGGCGTCGGCCCTGCCTTAGCTGAGCGGCTCAAGCGCTTAGGCATAAACACCGTGCAAGACCTGTTGTTTACGTTGCCACGGCACTATGAAGATCGCACGCAACGCACGGCCTTAGGCTCATTAATCCCTGGCATGACCGCCTTAGTTGAAGCGGACGTAGTGCTCGCGGATATCATCCAAGGCCGGCGGCGAGCACTTTTAGTTCGCCTCCGTGATGGCAGTGGCGGCTTAACACTGCGCTTCTATCATTTTCGCCAATCGCAAAAAGACAGCTACAGCAAAGGCCAACGCTTGCGTGTGTTTGGCGAAGTGCGCGCCGGGCCTGCCGGGCCAGAAATGATTCATCCTGAGGTCGAGTGGCTCGCTGATACAGATACGGTGAATGACGACGACGCGCGCTTGAATGACCATCTCACACCCATCTACCCGCTGGTCGAGGGGCTCACGCAACGGCGCATTCGCGAGCTAATGGCACGCGCACTACCGTTGCTCAATGACACCGTACTGATCGATAAATTGCCCGCGCAACAGGCCGGCGGCTGGTCATTGGCGCAAGCGCTACACACTGTGCATGCACCCACCGCCGACAGTGACCGCCAAGCATTACGCGATGGCCTACATCCGGCACAGCAACGTCTCGTGTTCGAAGAGTTAGTTGCCCATCAAATGGGCCTTCTGCAACGCCGCGACCGCCAACGCCATACCTCTGCGCCAGCCTTGCGCTGCGATGACTCGCTGAGCCAACAACTATTAGCAGCACTACCTTTTGCGCTCACCGATGCCCAGCAGCGCGTAGTGCAGGAGATTCATCGCGACCTAGGCCAAACTCGCGCCATGCTCAGGCTCGTGCAAGGCGATGTTGGCGCTGGCAAAACTGTGGTTGCCGCACTTGCCGCCTGCCCAGCGCTGGCCGCCGGCCTGCAAGTCGCCATCATGGCGCCAACAGAAATACTCGCCGAGCAGCATCTTCTGCGTTTTCGCAGCTGGTTTGAGCCTCTAGGCATTTCGGTCGGATGGCTCTCGGGCAAACAAACCACCAAGTCCAGAGCCACCTCACTCGCTAGTCTTGCCGATGCCAGCTGCCAGTTAGTCATTGGTACCCATGCGCTATTTCAAGATAGCGTGCAGTTCGCCCGACTCGGGCTAGTCATCATCGATGAACAACACCGCTTCGGCGTCGCGCAGCGCCTGCAATTAGCCGAAAAAGGCCTGAGCGCGGGCTGGCTGCCGCACCAGCTGATCATGACTGCGACGCCGATTCCCCGTACCTTGGCGATGAGCGCTTACGGCGATCTCGACACCTCCATCATCGATGCGCTACCGCCAGGCCGCCAGGGCATCCAAACCGTGGTGCTCGCAAATACACGCCGCGACACGCTGGTCGAGCGTATACGCCATCACGCCGCCAGCGGCCAGCAAGTGTATTGGGTCTGCACCCTCATTGAGCAGTCCGAGCAAATTCAAGCACAAGCAGCCGAGGCCGCAATGGCCGAGCTCAGCGCAGCGCTGCCCGAATTGAAAGTAGGACTGGTGCATGGCCAATTAAAGGCCGCAGAGAAAGCCGCGGTCATGGCCGATTTTGTCGCCGGCAATATCGCGGTTTTAGTCGCCACCACCGTCATCGAAGTTGGTGTCGATGTGCCCAATGCCACGCTGATGGTCATCGAAAACCCTGAGCGCTTAGGCTTGTCGCAGCTACATCAACTCCGTGGCCGTGTCGGCCGTGGCCAACTCGCTAGCTTTTGCGTGCTGCTCTATCAAACGCCAGTATCGGCACTAGCTCGCGAGCGCCTACAAATTTTACGCGATAGCCAAGATGGCTTTGTCATTGCTGAAAAAGACCTAGAATTGCGCGGCCCCGGCGAAGTATTAGGCACTCGCCAAACCGGTGATGTGCAATTTCGTCTCGCCGATTTAGTCCGAGATGCCGCACTTATTTCGCCGGCGCGCGCATTAGCTGAGCGCTTACATGGCCACGAAAACTACAACTATTTACTGAGTCGCTGGCTAAGCAACGAAGGCCACTACGCCTTAGCATAGAAGCTATACTCTTGTTTACTCACGCAATGCCCCATACTCTTCATGCGTGTTTATGTTTTTGACTGTGTACCGAGGTAATTTATGTATTGGCTGCGTTTACGAAATGGCCTGCTTTTAAGCGTGCTGATGCTCAGCGGCCTCGTCGACGCCGCTCCACGCGTAAGCACCAATAAGGTCGATGCTAGCCCGCGACAAATTCGCCAAGCAGCAATGACCGGCGCCGCCGATGCGCAATACAACTTGGGCGTGCTTTATTACAACGGCGATGGCGTGGTGCGAAATCGTATCAAAGCCGCAGAATGGTTTAGCTTGGCCGCTCGTCAAGGCTTAGCTCGTGCGCAATATAACTTAGGCGCACTTTACGCCAGCGGCAATGGCGTCCCGCGCGATATCGATCTCGCTAATAGCTGGTTTCGTGCCGCCGCCGATCAAGACTATCCGCCCGCACTGTATGCACTCGGCATGGCCTATTACGAAGGCAATGGCGTACCTCTCGATAGCAATCGCGCCGCCGTACTTGTGCTGAAAGCTGCGCAACTAGGCTCATCATCGGCGCAAAACAATATTGGCATCATGTATGACCAAGGCGTAGGCGTAAAACGCAATAAGCGCAAAGCCGCCGAATGGTTTGAGAAGGCTGCCGACTCAGGTGTCTCGGAAGCTCAGTTTAACTTCGCGCAAATGCTCTTAGTCGGTGATGGCATACGAAAAAACACGGCGAAAGGCTTGGCCTATATGACCGAGTCTGCGAACCGTGGCTATCCGAAGGCATTGCGCCGCTTGGGCGAGATGTATCTCAATGGCGACTTTGTTGAAGTTGACGTTAACCGCGCCCGCGATCTGCTGTCGAAAGCCGCCGCGTCCGGTGGCTAATCGCTGTTACTCAAACAATCTCGCTGAAAGCAAAAAGCCTACGCACAACCACGGCGTAGGCTTTTTTATTGCGGAAATATTAGTGCCGCGAGAGTGCTTAACGCTTACGCCAAGATTGGCGGCAAAGCCCTCGCCATCTCCATCTTGGTCTTCATGTCACTAGCGAAGCTTCCGGTCAGTGCAAAGCCCAAGAGCTGACCATCTTTCGCTAAAAAACTGGCTTTGACATTATTTCCATCTGCCTCAACCGCCCAAGCACCTTCGGTGTTTGGCGCCACAGGCGACACCACAATCGGGCAAATCGGTGTTTTGATTTGCACTGGCATGGCAGGATAGCTAACCACCGTATCTTCGCCGGCTAGGGTTTTCGCCAATGCTCGCGCGCTGGCCATCAACGGCAAGACATACATCAGTACTTTGCCGTCGACTTCGGCGCAATCGCCAATGGCGTAGATATTGGCATTACTAGTGCGCAGATAACGATCGACACAGATGCCGCGCGCTACATTCAAGCCAGCCACTTCGGCCAAACCTAAGCGTGGGCGCAGGCCAATTGCCGACAACACAATATCGGCCTCGGCATGACGGCCATCTGCCAAACTCACGCGAATGCCGTTGCCGGCATGATCGGCGGCAGTAGCATTGGCACCATAGAGAAAGCTCACGCCCAAGCCTTGCAGTCCAGCCTCAACCGCTTTCGAGGCGCGCTCGGGCAGCAACGTTGGTAATGGACGGCCCATAGGCTCAACCACCGTGACACTATGACCGCTAGCAGCTAAATCATTGGCAAATTCGCAGCCAATTAAGCCACCGCCAATGATCAATACACGCTTCGCTGACTCGCCGAGCTGCTCGCGAAATATGGCGTAATCGCCAAGATCATTAACGCTCAATACGCTATCGCCAGCATCGCCGCCCAATGGTGGACGGAACACATCGGCGCCTACTGCTAACACTAAATCTTCGTAGGCCAGCGACTCGCCATTGACGGTGAGTGTTTTTGCTACGGGGTCAATGTTCGATACCGCGCTAGCCACACGCACCTCAGCCTTAAGCTGCTCGGCCACTTTCTCAGGCGAAGCCATGGCTAATTCGTCTGGCGTTTTGCCTTTAGCCAATGCATTCGACAGCATGGGCTTGGAATAGCTGCGCCCGTCATCCTGAGACAGGATAATTAGCGGGCGCTCGTTGTTGAGCTTGCGAAATTCGCGCGCCAACGTGTAGCCGGCCAAACCGGTTCCCAAGATAACGAGTGGGCGCATAACTTAGAGCTCCACCATTTCAAAATCTTCTTTACCAACGCCACAGTCTGGGCAGACCCAGTCATCGGGAATGTCGTTCCAGCTGGTGCCGGCAGGGATACCATCCCAAGGCATGCCAACCGCTTCGTCGTAAACAAAACCACAGACAATGCATTGCCACTTTTTCATAACTCACCCCATCGTTAATTAATGCTGTGCGCGCACCGATGATACTTAAATCGATACGCGCCAAACCCTGTCAGCGCGCAATGTTACCGAAATTAGCGCGCTTGTGCTGCTGCTAATGCCTCGCGGTAATGGTTGGCGTGACGCTCCTCTACTTTAGTTAAGGCGGCGAAACGTTTCTCGGCTTTTTTCAGCGCAGCCTTGAACCATTCGGCGTGCTCTTTCGACTCAGCAATCTGCTCTTCAAACTCTTTCATGGCATCGGCTTGCTGCTCTTTCACTGCTGTATCGCGGAAGCCTGGGTACATTTCGCTGTACTCATAGGTCTCACCAGCGATCGCCACCTCAAGCATTTTTTCTGGCGTCATCATGATCTTTGGATAGAGTAAGTCCAAGTGGCCAAACGCGTGCTGAATCTCTTGTTTCGCCGTTTCTTCAAAAGCAACTGCCGTAGCCTCATCGCCCATTTCGCGTGCTAGCTTGGCGAAATAGCTGTATTTCATAAAGGCCATGGATTCGCCTGCAAAGGCGGCTTCTAAGTTTTTACCAGTAATGGTGATATCTAATTTCATCTCAAGTCTCCTCGTATAATTCCGCGCCTTAGCGCTGCTTCAACTAGGCTAGGTTATGATAGCGCCCTGATTATGGCCAATGTGTTGGTCTAAAACTTTCGATAGCTTTTTTCTATTGCGATACTTATGCAAAATAGCCCAAGCAAATGGATACATCCCCGCCATTGGCAGCAGGAGCCGCTAAAGCTTCGCCTGTCATCGCAGCGTGATTTGCGCTCTTGGCTAGCCGAGCCCGGCTCGCTCACCGCGCGGCTAAGCTCGCTGGCCCAGCACTCTGGTAGTGAGCTGCGAGTTGAGGTGATTTGCGAAGGCTGGGGCCTACCCAGTGCCGAAGAAGCACGCACATTGAAACTGCGACGTGGCGAATTTGCTTGGATACGCGAAGTGGTTTTAATGGGCATCGATACGCCTTGGGTGCAAGCACGCTCAGTGCTACCAAGGCCAAGTCTAGGCGGGCTTAATCGCCGCCTGACTCGCCTGGGCAACCAAAGCTTGGGCAGCTTATTGTTTCGCGACCCAGCATTGGTGCGCGGCCCTATTCGCTATGCACAGCTAAAACTACCCGCATATGCCAGTACCGTCTGGGCTCGCCGTTCGCGCTTTTTATTGCGCGGCCAAGCCATCCTAGTGGCCGAAGCTTTTCTCCCCGCCCTGTTGACCGCCAGCGCCCATACAGACACGATAACGCCATGATTTCACGCGACCGCTTACCCGACTTTATCGCCCTGATGCGCCTCGACCGGCCCATCGGCATTTGGCTATTACTCTGGCCCACGCTCATCGCTCTGTGGATTGCTGGCGATGGTCATCCCGAGCCATTGATCGTGGCTATTTTTGTCGCCGGCGTGGTGCTGATGCGCTCAGCAGGCTGCGTTATCAACGACTACGCCGACCGCCATATCGATGGCCAAGTATGGCGCACCGCCGACCGACCATTGGCTAGCGGCCGCATTCTCGGCAGCGAAGCTTTGATGCTCTTTGCTGCACTCATTGCTCTCAGCGCCACGCTACTTTTCTGGCTACCAATACAGGTATTTTATTGGTCCTTCGGCGCACTCGGCCTAGCTGTGCTTTACCCGTTTATGAAACGCGTTACTTACTTACCGCAAGTGGTGCTCGGTGCCGCATTTTCTTGGGCCATCCCAATGGCATTCGTCGCTCAAGGCCGCACGCCCGATGACCTGTGCTGGCTGCTCTATGCCGGCAACCTAGCATGGACAGTGGCTTACGATACGCAATACGCCATGGCCGATCGTGAAGATGATCTAAAGGCTGGCGTAAAATCGACGGCTATTTTATTTGGCGACCTAGATCGCGTAGTCATTGCTGGCCTACAGCTCATTTGGCTCGCCGCACTCGCCTTTGTCGGCCATCAAATGCAATGGCCATGGCCTTGGTGGGCAGGCCTAGCAGGCGTGCTCGTATTGTTTATCTGGCAATGGCAGCACACCGCCAGCCGCGACAAGCATCTCTGCCTTGCGGCGTTTAAACACAACCACTGGGTAGGTTTGGTGCTTTTTGTCGCCTTGCTTATGGCATGGTTACAGATGTTGGCATTACCGTAGTCATTACATCGTCATATTTCTGTCATGTCTTCACGTTGTAATGCCACTGTCATCTAAACCGTTTCGAGACATGTTATGCCTAGCGATAAGATTCTGATTGTTGACGACGAAGCCGCCATCCGCGAGATGATTTCTATTGCCTTGGACTTGGCCGGCTACAACTGCATCGAAGCCGAAGATGCCTTGCAGGCTCACCACCTCGTTGTCGATGAGCGCCCCGCCCTTATTTTATTGGACTGGATGTTGCCCGGCATGAGCGGCATTGAGCTAGCGCGCCGCCTCAAACGCGATGAAAGTACGCGCGAGATCCCCATCATTATGCTCACTGCTCGCGGCGAGGAAGATCATAAAGTGCAAGGCCTAGATGCCGGTGCCGACGACTACCTCACCAAGCCATTTTCAACACGCGAGTTAGCTTCAAGAATCAAAGCCGTGCTGCGCCGCAGCAATGTCTTGCACCAAGAAAGCGCCATTGAAGCTGAAGGCCTTAAGCTCGATCCAGTCAGCCATCGCGTCAGTGCCGATGACAAATTAGTCGAAATGGGCCCAACAGAATATCGTTTACTCGCCTTTTTTATGAGCCACCCAGAGCGCGCCTACACCCGCACGCAAATGCTTGATCAAGTCTGGGGCGGCAATGTCTATGTCGAAGATCGCACCATCGACGTTCATATTCGTCGCTTGCGCAAAGCCCTCGAGCCCTTTGGCTATGATCGCTTCATTCAAACCGTGCGTGGCACCGGCTATCGCTTTTCGGTGCAGATGAGCGACAAGGTAGAGCCTGTGTGAGGCGTGCGGTTCTAGCTCGTGAGCTTAAAAGCATTGCCCTAGGTAGCAGTATTTGCCTTGGTCTAGGCTATATTGCAGGCCACGCACTGCTCGGCCTGTGCGCAGCATTAGCATGGTTTCTGTTCCGCCAGCTCAAAGAACTATCTCGCCTACGCCATTGGCTACTCGCCACCGAGCAAGCAGTCCCCGAAAGCGATGGCGCTTGGGATGATGTCTTCCGCGACATCTACTTACTACGCCGCAATGAGCGCCGTGCGCGCGACAACCTACTTAGCATTATCGATCGCGCGCGCTCATCAGTCTCCGCTCTCGATGAGGCCGTCGCCCTTATCGATAATCAAGGTAATCTTGAATGGTGGAACCCTGCCGCCGAAACACTGCTTGGCTTCCGCCCCGAAGATCGAGGTCAGCAAGTGATCAATCTCGTGCGAGCGCCAAGCTTCATTCGCTATTTCAAACAAAACACCTATGACGAAGACTTAAAAGTTGCCTCGCAGCGCCACGCCGGTCGCCAGCTACAGTTTGAAATTACGCAATTTGGCGACAATGACCGCCTGATGATCGTCTACGACATCACACGTCTGCATAACCTTGAACAAATGCGTAAAGACTTCGTCGCCAATGTCTCGCATGAACTACGCACACCGCTCACCGTACTCTCAGGCTACCTAGAGACCTTGCTTGATCAACCTGAAGGCATCGAGCCACGATGGCTGCGCGCGCTAGGGCAAATGTCTCAACAAGCCACACGCATGAATAACCTGGTCAATGATTTGCTGCTGCTTTCACGCCTTGAAAATCAGCCGGAAGATCGCGAGCCAAGCACCGTGAGCGTGCCAAAGTTACTCAAGCAAATTCATCAAGATGCACTCGCGCTCGCCGCGCCGAAGCAGCAAACCGTCACGCTAGAGTGCGAGCCCGGCTTATGTCTATTGGGCATCGAAAACGACTTGCGCTCAGCATTTTCAAATCTAGTCACCAATGCAGTGAAGTACACACCAAATGCCGGCATCATTGCAGTGCGTTGGTGGAGCGACAGCAAGGGAGCCTACTTTAGTGTCAGCGACAATGGCTTGGGCATTGATGAGATACATCTATCGCGCCTAACCGAGCGCTTTTATCGTGCCGATGCAGCTCGTAGCACGGCCACCGGCGGTACGGGCCTGGGGTTGGCCATCGTCAAGCATGTGCTTATGCAGCACAAAGCCACGCTCGATATTCATTCAGAAATCGGGCGCGGCTCACGCTTTACTTGCTCGTTTATGCCCTCGCATATCGAGCGCGAACTGGAGTCCTAAGACTCCAGTTTCTGCTGTACTTGTTCATAGCTAGCGTGGCGCACATCAGCACCTTTCACCAAGAAGATAAGCTGCTCGGCAATGTTACGGGCATGGTCGCCGACTCGTTCCAATGAGCGCAGCACACCCATGACGCTGAGCACCCGTGAAATAGCACGCGGATCTTCCATCATATAAGTGACTAAGGCGCGCGTGGCAGTGCGATATTCCATGTCGATCTCGGCATCGGCCTTCATCACTTTAAACGCTTGCTCAACATCAAAATGAGCGAAAGCATCCAATGTTTCATGGATCATTGTGCGCACTAGACTACCAATATGACGGCACTCTAAATAACCGCGCGGAGCCTCACCTTCTTCACATAGTGTTTGTGCAGCACGTGCAATTTTCGCTGCTTCATCGCCCATGCGCTCAAGATCGGTAATCGACTTTCCAATGGCAATGATCATGCGCAAGTCTGAAGCTGCAGGCTGACGCCGCGCTAAAATTCGCACGATATCCTCGTCAATGCCGGACTCCATTTGGTTTATGCGCCGGTCATTATTCTGTACCGATACGGCCAACGCTGAATCAGCATCAAGTAGAGAAGCAATAGCATCCGTTACTTGCTTCTCCACCAAGCCGCCCATGGCCAAAAAGTGACTACGCACTTCGTCGAGCTCTGCGTTGAACTGAGCCGAGATGTGTTGGCGATAATCTTCACGCTTCATTGCAGTATCTCCACGATCAGCCGTAGCGGCCGGTAATATAGTCTTCGGTTTGTTTATTGCTAGGATTGGTAAAAAGCGTATCGGTATCGCCGTACTCGACCATCTTGCCCAAATACATAAAGGCCGTGTAGTCAGACACGCGCGCAGCTTGCTGCATATTGTGGGTCACGATGAGAATGGTGAATTGCTCTTTCAGCTCGTGAATCAGCTCCTCCACTTTCAGCGTGGAGATAGGATCTAGCGCCGAGCATGGCTCATCGAGCAGTAACACTTCGGGCTGAACTGCAATGGCGCGGGCAATGACCAAGCGCTGTTGCTGACCACCAGAAAGACCGAGCGCGCTGTCATGCAGGCGATCCTTCACCTCATCCCATAAGGCCGCGCCCCGTAGCGATTGCTCTACGACTTCATCGAGCACACGCTTGGATTTCTGCCCTTGCAAACGCAGGCCGTAAGCGACATTTTCGTAAATGCTTTTGGGGAATGGGTTGGGCTTCTGAAACACCATGCCCACGCGCTGGCGCAAATCAGTGATGTCGACAGAGCGATCAAAAATATTTTGCTTATCGAGCAAAATTTCACCCTCTACGCGGCAGCCATCGACCAAATCATTCATTCGGTTGAAGGTGCGAAGCAGCGTCGACTTGCCACAACCTGATGGACCGATAAACGCGGTCACGCGGTTTTTTGGCACCTGCATATTAATGTCATACAAGGCCTGCTTCGCGCCGTAAAACAAATTTAAGTCGCGCGTTTCAATGCACATCGACTCTCTCGACAAGTCACGCTCTCGACGCGTTCGGCCAAATGCGCCGGCATCATTAGCTGAAACTACATGTTCACGCTGGGAAATATCATTCATGGTTATCGTTCCTAATCTATTAGGGGCTAGGTCGCTTACGACTCAAGGGCCTTGTATTTTTCACGTAAGCGGTTACGCAAACTCACCGCCGTCAGGTTCAAACCGGCGACCACCGCCACTAGCAAAAATGCGGTGGCATAGACCAAGGGCCGTGCCGCCTCAACGTTCGGGCTTTGAAAGCCAACATCGTAAATATGAAAGCCTAGGTGCATAAATTTGCGCTCCATATGCAGGAAGGGCGCGTTGCCATCTAGCGGTAGTGTCGGCGCCAGCTTTACTACGCCAACCAACATCAGCGGAGCAACCTCGCCTGCTGCACGTGCTATGGCTAAAATGACACCGGTCATGATCGACGGCGTTGCCATCGGCAGCACTACTCGCCACAAGGTCTCAGCCTTGGTTGCACCCAGTGCCAATGAGCCCTCTTTCAGCGCGCGAGGAATACGCGCCAAGCCCTCTTCGGTGGCAACAATCACTACTGGCAAGGTCAGCAACGCCAGCGTAATCGATGCCCAGAGCAAGCCGGGCGAGCCAAAGACTGGAGCAGGCGAGGCTTCTGGATAAAACCAAGTATCGATATTGGCGCCAAGAAAATAGACAAAGAAGCCCAGACCAAACACGCCGTAGACAATCGAGGGCACGCCAGCAAGGTTATTTACCGCAATTCGCACAACCTGCGTGACTGCACCCTGGTTGGCATATTCGCGCAAATAAATCGCGGCGATTACGCCCATCGGCGTCACCATGATGGTCATCATCAAGACCATTAACACGGTGCCAAAAATAGCTGGGAAAACGCCGCCTTCGGTATTGGCTTCTCGCGGATCGCCAGATAAAAAAGCCCAGACATTGTGGCCATAGACCGCTAATTTCTGGAATACATTGAGATTGTTAGGCTGAATAGCTTGAACAATTTTGCTCACCGGCAAAGTCAGTTCCTGGCCTTGTCCGGCGGTGAGTTGCACGCTGTCGCGATTCGCCTGTAACTTCAGTGCTTCGAGCTTTTCCGATAATGCCCCGTAATTTTCATTCAGTGCCGCACGCCGTACCACTAAGTCGGCTTTTGCCTCCTCGGTAAGCTCATTGTCTATCTGCAAGCGCCGCTCTTCTAAGCGCAGCTTTTCAATGCCGTAGTTTATTTTACCGATGTCGTTTTTCTCGATATCGGCAATTTCCTCTAGCAGCACATTGCTGCGGTCAATCCGCGCCTGCAAAACATCCCAGGCAGCGGCACCTTCAGCCACGATCTGGCCATTTTCACTCACCGACTGTAGGCGACCGTAAAAGTTGCCCCACTCCTGTCGTTCCAACGCAACGATGTCCGTGGGATATCGAATATCGCTTAAGCCATCAGCAAAGACCCAGCGAAAATCGGCACCGGTAATGTCGCGATTACCTAGCTTGAGCGATATACGCTCAATTGATTCTTTATTGGCGGGGATGACTAAGCCTGCCTCTCGCAGCCGCGTAGCGGTATCAAACTTGCTGTCGTATATCTCACCAAGGACGATTTCAGTTTGAGTGCTGCCAGGTGCCGAATAGCTGGCCTGCATAACATCTGCAGGCCAGAAATGGCCTAGGCCGCGCACAGCGATAAGGCTCAAAATGCCTACCACCATGATCAGTGAGATCGCTACCGTGCCAGCATTTAGCCATACCCAGGCTTCTCCAGACTTGAAGTATTCGCGTGTTTTCATCTGCGTATTCCTTACAGCGAGCCGTATTTTTTACGCAACCGGGTGCGAATCACCTCGGCTACCGTGTTGAGAATGAAGGTGAGTACAAACAGAACCAATGCTGACAAGAACAGCACTCGGAAGTGAGTTGAACCTACTTCAGCCTCGCCCATTTCTACCGCCACGTTGGCCGACAAAGTGCGCATGCCTTCGAAAATATTCCAGTCCATGATGGCGGTGTTACCGGTCGCCATCAGCACGATCATGGTTTCGCCAACCGCGCGACCGAGGCCGATCATCAAGGCCGAGAAAATGCCCGGCGATGCCGTCGGTAGCACCACGCGAATGAGGGTTTGCCATTGCGTCGCGCCCAAGGCCAACGAGCCATTAGTGAGATGTTTCGGCACCGCAAACAAAGCATCTTCAGCAATGGCGTAAATGTTTGGAATTACTGCAAAGCCCATGGCTAAGCCGACGATAAGTGAGTTGCGCTGGTCAAAATTAAGCCCAGTGCTAACTTCTAGCCAGGAGCGCAAATCGCCACCAAAGAACATGTTTTCAATCGGCTGCGAAAAGGCAAATGAAGCGTAGCCAGTAATCAACAGCGGCACGATCAAGATCATCGGCGCCCAACCATCGGCAAAGGCGCGCTTCTCTAGCGGCAAGCGTGACCATAAGCCACCGACGAGTACGATAGTGATTGGCGTCAGTATTAGTAGGCTGAAAATGCCAGGCAAATTGTCTTCTATGGTCGGAGCCAACCAAAGCCCAGCCAAGAAGCCCAAGATGACCGTGGGCAGAGCCTCCATCAGCTCAATCGTCGGCTTGACCTTGCGGCGCAGCTTCGGCGACATGAATACGGCGGAGTACATGGCGCCAAAAATGGCTAACGGTGCGCCCAGTAACATGGCGTAAAATGCAGCCTTGATGGTGCCGAAAGTCAGCGGCATCAGCGATAGCTTGGACTCAAAGTCAGCGGTACCAGACGATGATTGCCAGGTATAAGTAGGCGCCTCATATGACTCATACCAAACCGGCTTCCATGTCGACTGTATAGAGATATCTGGATGCTCAATCTCAAGCTTCCAAAAGCTATAGGCATTGTCGGTCTGCACCATAAGCCCAAGCGATCGCGCACTCATTGCCACTGTACGTATCGGCGATGTTCCGGCACTTTCTTGTAAAATTAAACGATTAGATGTGGTGTAGTAGTACGACACATTGCCGTTGGCATCACCCGCGACCACACCTTTGCGGCGCGCCTCAGGTGCTAATGCGGTGATAGCGGCGTCGCCCAACTTGATGCTGCGAATTTTCTGCAAATTAAAGCTATCGCTGCCACTGCTAGAGTCGCGCACCATGAACCATTGCGCGAGCTCACCACTGCTATCCCCAACCATCAATGACACATTGCCTTGTAAGGCTACGACGGCAGTGACATCGGCAGTCGGGCCTGTCAGTGCCACTTCTTGCGTGTAAATCGGCTCATTTCGCACATTGAACACACTTGCGCGATTTCCATCATGGAAAACATAAGCCCAATTGCCATCTTGACCGACAATAATTTGTTGAACATTGCGGCCGGCATAAGGCAGGTCTTCGCGCTCAACTTCCGTAAAGTTGCTGTTATCGGCGTCATCATCACCGAAAGATAGTGATAAGCCGCTACTAGCCTCAGCACCGGTTGAGAAGCTCAGACGCTGCACGCGGCCTTCTGCAAATGCTGTAACCCGAAGGTCTTCATCATTACCGCGAACATCAAATACTTGTAATGGTGCGCCATTACGATCAACAGTTAATGGCGTCTCACCGTATGGAAATGCGAGAGAAGTATTAATAATGCGGCTGTTATTTGGGCCGTAACTGATGTCGTACTTTGGCTTGGCGACTAGGAGCTGACCATTACTCAAACCAATACCCACCAAGCCTGACAAGATAGGCCCACGCTGCACGTGAGCGATACGCACTTTTTCTGGCAAAGGCAGCTTCGTGGCAGACTCAATTTTGCCTGTTTTCACATCCAGAATTTGCACTTGGCCATCGGCCAATACTCGAATGCCAGACTCGTTGTATTCATCAGCATCCAAATACAGTGCTACCGCCTGTGTCTGCACAGGGGCCTTTTTTTCTAAATCCGCGCCACTAAATAGTGGCCAGACTTCAAAAACGAGATAGAAGAAAATAAGACAAATTGCGGCAATGACGCCAACGCCGCCGAGGCCGATAGTCAGATTTGCTAAGCGGTCTTTAAACTCGCGCTTGCGTCGCATGCCTGCCGTATTTACCGAGGTAATCTTGGTATTTTTCATGTGCTCAACCTAACGCCAGGCCCAAGATTAGGCCCTCATGATTGGGCAAGAAGGGCCCGAAGGCCCCTCTTGTTTACATCTACTGCTCGCTTTTAGCTTACAGATCCAGCATTTTCAATACTTTAGCAGCTTCTTTCGCAGGCATTGGGATGTAGCCATCCTTTTCCACAACGCTTTGGCCTTGCTTGGAAAGCACCATTTTCACGAACTCAGCTTCCAATGGTTGCAGCGGCTTGTTTGGCGCTTTGTTGACATAAACATAGAGGAAACGAGCCAGCGGATACTTACCGCTCAGCGCATTCTTCTCGTTGGCGTCATAGATTTCGCCATCTTTGCCAACTAGCGGCAATGTGCGCACGCTTGATGTTTTATAGCCAATACCGGAGTAGCCAATACCATTGATGGAGCTACCAATGGCCTGAACTACAGAGGCTGAACCTGGCTGTTCGTTGACGTTGTTTTTGAAGTCGCCTTTGCACAGGGCTTTTTCTTTGAAATAACCATAAGTGCCTGACACCGAGTTACGACCGTAAATTTGCAAGTCGCGCTTGGCCCATGCGCCGGTTAAGCCGACATCGCCCCAATTATTCACTGCTTTATTAAAGCCACACTTACGCGTGTCGGAGAAGACGGCATCTAGTACTTTCATATCTAGGTACTTGATGGGGTTGTCTTTGTGCACAAACACGGCCAAGGCATCGATAGCTACCGGCACGGCTGTGGGCTTATAGCCTTTAGCCTTTTCAAAGGCGGCGATTTCTTCACCCTTCATCATGCGCGACATAGGGCCTAAGTTAGCGGTGCTTTCGGTCAATGCAGGTGGCGCTGTTGACGAACCAGCGCCTTGAATTTGAATATTGATGTTGGGGTAAAGCTTTTTGTAATCCTCAGCCCACAAGGTCATGAGGTTGTTTAGCGTGTCGGAACCAACGCTGGTTAAGTTGCCGGCAACACCGCTTGCTTTCGTGTAGCTGGGCAGCGCTGGATCAACTGCGGCTTGAGCCGACATACCAAAGGTTAAACCTAAGGCGGCAATCAGTACTTTCGCTTTCATCTGTCACTCCACTAGAGACGGTTTGGTTTCACGGAGCGCATGATGACAATGAAATATGACGTAATGATGACAGTTGGGTGTCGCTGAATTTTTGTGCGCCTCTGAGCGGTGCTTATCACTTGCCACTAGGCGCATACATTTGCTCAATGACAGCTGCTTAGCTGCAGAGTACTCTTGCCCACAAACATAATAAGAGCCTTCGGAGACTTCCTCATGCCTCGCGACACCGAAAATCACCCAATGCCCCGCGGCACGCTCTGCCTGCAAACAATCGCTATGCCTGCCGATGCCAACCCTAATGGCGATATTTTTGGTGGCTGGCTAGTCTCGCAAATGGATTTGGCTGCTGGCGTTGCCGCACGCAAACGCGCGAAAGGCCGTACTGCAACCGTAGCCATCGATGCGATGGTTTTTTTACGGCCCGTGAAAGTTGGTGACATCGTTGGCTTCTACACCGAAGTGCTGTCTACCGGTCGCTCATCGATGAAAATCTTGGTCGAAGTCTGGGCTGTCAGTGACCTGACAGGCAACCATACCAAGCTCACTGAAGGCCTGTTCACCTTCGT
Organism: Paraperlucidibaca sp.; assembly: GCF_982810325.1. Taxonomy (NCBI): domain Bacteria; kingdom Pseudomonadati; phylum Pseudomonadota; class Gammaproteobacteria; order Moraxellales; family Moraxellaceae; genus Paraperlucidibaca; species Paraperlucidibaca sp. Next base: position 3,211 of record NZ_CEYEMI010000021.1, on the reverse strand, counting down.
CGCCATCAATGATCAGGGCCACACCCGCGAGCTTTCGACACACTAAATCTTAGCCGCTAGCGACCCTTATCTGCACCACTGGCGGCCTTAAAGCACATCAGCCCTTGCGTGATAGTCTCGCGTATTGCGATACCAGCCACTTGCTGCCTAGCTCGCTAAAGTTGACTTGAATGCGAGCATTCGGCCCACTGCCCTCAAACGCTAAAATCACACCATCACCAAAGCGCGGATGATTCACCGCCTGGCCTAAGCGCCAGCCACTACCATCATCATCGCCCAGCGTTTCTTGCTTAAAGCCAGATGAGCTTTGGCCACTACTATTTGAGGCAAAGCCTGAGCCGCCGCGAAAGCCCGCGCGCATAGGTGGCGCTTGCTGACGTACTGGTGCCAATAAGGCCTCAGGGATTTCACCCAAAAAGCGCGATGCGACATGGTAACTTTCAGTGCCATAGAGTCGGCGCACCTCGGCATAGCTAATTACCAACTCGCTCATGGCGCGAGTAATACCGACATAGCAAAGACGGCGTTCTTCTTCGAGATTATTTTCCTGCAAAGCCATTTCGTGCGGAAATAAACCTTCCTCCACACCGGCCAAAAACACCAATGGAAACTCCAGACCTTTCGCGGCATGTAGCGTCATCATTTGCACGGCATCTTCGAATTCACCAGCCTGCTGCTCGCCAGCTTCGAGCGCGGCATGATCTAAAAATGCCGCTAATGGCGACGGTATTTCCTCGGCTTGCGCATGATCATCAACATCGAACTCGCGGGCGGCGCTAATCAATTCACGTAAGTTTTCTACGCGAGCTTGACCCTTCTCACCCTTCTCTTTTTCATGATGCGCGACTAAGCCACTTTGCTCGATCACAGCTTCAACTATCTCGCCCAATGATGCGCCCTGTGTATTGGCATCGAGATTATCGATCAAGGTTAAAAATGCTTGGATTTTGCCGGTGGCGAGAGCGGGTAAACGGCGTTCGGCTACCACTTGCTCAGCAGCAGACCATAGGCTCACTTGCTGCTCACGTGCGAGCTGGCGAATCATATCTAGGCTTTTGTCGCCGATGCCGCGGGTGGGCGTATTAACCACGCGATCAAAAGCCGTGTCGTCTATGCGTTGCAGTAGTAAGCGCAAATAGCCAACGGCATTTTTAATTTCCGCGCGCTCAAAGAAGCGTAGACCGCCGTAAATTCGATAGGGAATTTGTGCGCGCAACATGGCCTCTTCGAGTACGCGCGACTGGGCATTGGAGCGATACAAAATCGCCATATCTCGGCGTGCTACACCGCTACGAAAACGCGTATCGATGAGCTTGGCGATGTAGTGCGCCTCGTCGAGATCGTTGAAGGCGGCATACACCGAAATCGGCTCGCCTTCACCTCTATCGGTCCACAGATTTTTACCCATGCGATCGCCATTATTAGCAATCACGGCATTTGCCGCCTGCAAAATAACTGAGGTCGAACGATAGTTTTGCTCAAGGCGAATCAGCTCAGCGTCGGCATAATCGCGCTGAAACGTACGAATGTTTTCAATGCAGGCACCGCGCCAGCCATAAATACTTTGATCGTCATCACCGACTGCCGTGAGCATACCGCGCTCACCAGCGAGCAGGCGCAGCCATGCGTATTGAATGCGGTTTGTGTCTTGGAACTCATCAACCAAAATCATGCGAAAGCGCGCTTGATAATGTTTGAGAATGTCGTCGTGCTTGAGAAATAACTCATGGCAGCGCAATAAAATTTCGGCGAAATCGATCAGGCCACCGCGTTGACAAATGGTTTCGTAAGCGCTGTAAACACGCAGCTGTGTTGCCGTGTATAGGTCGCCATTGTGTGCAATGTGCGCAGGTCGGCGACCTTCTTCTTTATTGCCATTAATGAAGCTTGCCGATTGCCGTGCTGGCCACTTTTCTTCGTCGAGCTGCAACTCTTTCATCACCCGCTTAACCACGCGCAGCTGATCATCCGAATCTAAAATTTGGAAATTTTGTGGCAGACCCGCAGCCTCGTAATGCGCGCGTAAAAAACGATGGGCCAGGCCATGAAAAGTGCCGATCCACAACGGCTGCGTGGCAATGCCGAGCTGCTGCTCAAGCCGTGCGCGCATTTCATGTGCGGCTTTATTGGTAAATGTCACCGCCAACACGGCAAATGGCGACATAGCAAAGTGTTGGCAGAAATAGCTAATGCGCGATGTTAAAACGCGCGTTTTACCCGAACCAGCGCCGGCTAAAACCAATAAGTGTTGGCTGTCGCAAGTGACAGCATCGCGTTGTGCGGGGTTGAGCCCGTCTAAAAGATTAAGTTCATTCATGGGGCTATTGTAGACCAGCGCGAAGGTCGTTTCCGCGAATGTTCAGAGAATGGTAAGGTAAGCCATTGCAACAACAGAGCGCCCACTCATATGGGCGACCGACGAGGGCCGTCATCCATGTCACGCTCAGCCATCTCTGGCGACGCTACCGAGCACACAAATGCTCCCTCTCGCCCTGCGCCACTTGGCCATAGCGAGCGTTTGCGCACGACATTGCTTGCGCAAGTGCAGCGTCAACTGCCGCGCTTTCTAATCATCACTTCGTTGTCGGTGTTATTAGCGGTTTGGATACTTTGGGACTGGCCTTACGCCAGCAATAAAGTCATCGCATTGTGGGGCGGCAGCTTTATTGGCTTTTTAATTTTTCGTGGCTTTTTGATCTGGGGCTTAAGCCGAAGTCCTCAGCTACGGTCACGCTGGCTAGGCACTATTTTAATAGCCACTGCCGTATTAACGGGCGCATTTTGGGCCTTCGCTTTAGTTGCACTCAACCCTCGCGTATTCCTCAATGGCGAGCTGTATGCCGACATTACTAGTCGACAAATTTTGTTATCCGCTCTTCTTGGCGCTCAAGGCATCACCGCCCTCGCTGCCTATGCTGGCCATTTGCGCGCCTTTGTTGGCTTTACGCTTACCGCCTTTCTGCCCGCAGTGGCGTATTTGCTACTGCATCCAACGTCAACGAGCCTTATGGTGTCGACTATTGGCACGGTGTGGTGGGTCTTTCTGATACTCAGCGCTCGCTATCTTAATCGCATGGTCAGCGACGCTATTGTGCTGCGCTTAAGCAATGAAGATCTGATTTCATTCCTCCGCGATACACAAGCCCGCACCCTAGATACCAACCGTCTGCTAGCTCGCGAAGTGAATACTCGCGCTATCGCTGAAACGCAG
>NZ_CEYEMI010000020.1:34237-38333 GCF_982810325.1 Paraperlucidibaca sp. | reverse complement strand
AAAGCAAAAAGCCCCAGCGTGAGCTGAGGCTAAGTGCTTGTTAAATATGGCTCCCCGAACTGGACTCGAACCAGTGACCCAAGGATTAACAGTCCTTTGCTCTACCAACTGAGCTATCGGGGATCGTCGTAACGAGCGCGAATGATAATGATGCCGCGAAGACTGGTCAAGCCATCGCGGGCTTATTTGCCGATAAAGTAGGCAGTCAGTTCATCACTCGTCAAACTTACTGCATTCTGATGCTTTTGGCTGGTGGGCGCAGCGCGCGCGCTTCATCAAACTCAGCATCACAGGGTCATAAACGCCCTGCTTCATTAAGTAAACTCGCGCCTCGGCCAACATTTGGTCATAGCGGGCGCGCTCGTTGGCTGGCAGCTCCATCCAGCGTGCGGCAGGGATGTCTTTTTCAGCTTCGGTTAACAGCTCAAAAAGTTTATCAAGGTACTGCAGGCCAAATTTACGCAGTTCGGTCAAACGAGCATCTAAGTCTGGAATGCGCGGTAAGACTAAATCTCTACGCACCAAAATCGCGGCAGTGGCTTGCAGCAAGGGGTAATGAATCACGCCACCCTTTTCGCCCATGCCTTTCGCCAACTCCATCGGCTTATAGGCCAGCGCTGGTGCGGCAATGATGTCGGCCTGACCATTATTGAATTTACCGGCATAGGTGGTGAAGTCGGCGAGCACTGGCTGAGCGCCAAGGCCAGACACCATCTTCGCCATATTGGGCTCCCAATCGAGCACAACGATACGCTTGCCGGCGGCTTTGCTCAGCGAATTAATGCTACGGTCATTAACATAAATATAGACAGCGCCAATGGGCACAACTGCAGCTACTTGGTAACGACCATTAATCGCTAATGAAGCCACGACAGGTTTAGACAGCTGCGTCAGCAGCGTTTTCATCTCAGCATAATTACGCAGGTTGCCTGGCGCATCGATGCTGCCTAAGACATTGTTGAACTGCTTCGCGCGCAAAGTAGAAATAGCCACAACATCGCAACGGCCAGCTTTGAAATCCTCCGATGCCACGCGCTCATCGGTGTATGGGCGTATGTCGGCATATAGATTGAAAGCCTCGGCATAGACAGCGAGCTCACGGGCAATGGCCACGACTTTGCCGCCAGTGCCAAATGGGTCAAATAGGCAGAAGCTGAGCTTGACCGGCTTTGGTAACGGCGTTGGCAAACCGAGGCTACTCTTTGCTGGCAGCTTCGCTTTAACGTCATCGGCGTCTATGGCATGAGCGGTTGGCAGCCAGGCCATCAACCCTAATAGCGCCAATGCGGGCGCAATTCGCCTCAGGGAGTTATTCATCAAACAGGCTACATTCTTCATTTGCGGGCTCATGTTTGCAGCGCACTTTGCGCAAGAGATGCATCATGCTGGTGTCGTAGACGCCATCTGCAGTCATTTTAATGCGGGCTTCGCGCAGCATTCGTGAATAGCGCGCCTTCTCATCGGCAGAAAGGTTAATCCAGAGCTCTTCCGGCAAGTCAGCATCGGCCTTTTTCAAACGCTCAACAAAGGTATCGATGAAACGCAGGCCATAATCGCGCAACTGCAACATACGCTCGTCGAGGTCGGGGATTTTGGGTAGCACCAAGTCGCGGCGCATGAGAATGGTGCCGGTCGCTTGCAACAGCGGAAAACGAATAATGCCGCCCTCTTTGCCGATGCCGCGATACAGCTCAAGCGGATAAAACGCCATGGCCGGAGCAGCGATAATATCGACCTGACCATTGTTGAACTTGCCAGCAAACGTAGTGATATCCGAAGGTACTGGTTGTGCGCCAATGGCCGAGATCATTTTTGCCTGTGATGGGTCCCAGTCGAGCACAGCCACGCGCTTGCCAGCGGCTTTTTCGATGGAGTTAATACGTTTGTCGCGCGTCATCACGTAAAGCGCACCAATGGGCAGCACGCCGATAACTTGGTAGCGGCCAGTAATCGACATCGGCATAAAGTCGGGATGCGCGAGTGCCCGAATTAACGTTTTCATTTGCTCGTAAGTTCGGACATTGCCCGGCGAATCAATGCTGCCGACGATGCGACTGTATTGGCGCGCCCGCAGCGTGCTCATGCCAACGACATCGCAGCGACCAGCTTTAAAGTCATCGCTGGCCACGCGTTCATCTTGGTAGGTTTGGATATTGAGCTTAAGGCCGAAAGCCAAGGCATCTACTGCCAAATCTTTACCTGTTTGCGCCAATGGACCGTTGGCACCACTGGGGTCAAATAAGCACACCTTTAAAGCGACTGCGGGGTTTAAGGGTGCGAGCTTTGCTGGGGCGGCACTGGCATTCCATGCCACGCTACTTAAAGCGATGCCTGGTGCGAGTATTAGCGCGGCTCGAAGGAGTCGATGCATTGTCTGTTGCCTCATTTTTTATTATTGATTTTGGCCATTACGCCAAATGCATCAGTACCTTCACCTCACGGCGGCAGCTACTAAGTCTGCACTGCTATATCGCGCCAAAACCGCCGCAGTATCCGCGCGGTAACTCGCGGAGCCTCTACCATAGGCAAATGCCCAATACCTGCCAATCGCCGCTGCCGCGCATGTGGGATAAGTTGCTGAAAGGTGTCGGCACAAGATACATGCAGCACCGCATCATCGATGCCCCATAAAATAAAAGCCGGCCCAGTAATATCGATAAACGTAGGCAAGGCTGAGTCAGGCACATTTGCCATCAGTTGGCGAAATAAGTGCTCGTTAACATGACGCCGAGAGATCAAATCCAAAGCAGCAGCAGGAGCTATAGTGGCGGCGAGAAAATGGTTAGACATCACTGTGGCTAATAGGCGGTAAGCACCCAACATATTATGTGCGATCAAGCCATTTCGGCCTTCCGATAGGCCCAGCTCAAAAGCTGTGTGCTCACTGCCAGCAACGCCGGCGGCATTCATCAGCACAACTGAGCGCACCAAATGTGGGTAGCGCGCGCTGAGTAGGCCGGCAATGCCGCCGCCCATTGAGCTACCAACCATATGCGCAGGCGTTAATTTACGACTCGCTAGCCAGTCCGCCAAACGTCGAACTTGGTCATCCATGCCATAGGATTTATCAGCACAAAACTCGCTCTCGCCCCAACCTGGCAAATCCACTACGAATAGATGAAAGCGCTTAGAAATAAACGGCAGCAGAGGCAGCCAATTTTCTTTGCTAGCGCCAAAACCATGCACTAACACCACAGGCTCTGCACCACGGCGCCCACCCTCTAACCAGACCATGCGTTGGCCTTCGACTTTGGCATGGCGCCTAAGCAGACCAGTGACTGGCGCGTGCAAACGATTCAGCCAAGGCATAACGCTGCGTGACCGCCAAGCTCGAACTTTTGCAGTATTTGGAGGCGCCGCTAAGGCTAAGTATTGCGGGCCAATTTGTTCAATGAACTCTAGCTCAAGAGCGGTAGCTGGCTTACTCATCTTTTAATGCACACTCCGCTGCCTGACCTTGGCCACAACGCACGCGCTTGAGTAGCTTCATCATGCGCGGGTCATAGTCACCCTCCTGGGTCATTTGAATGCGAGCCTGACGCATCAACTCGACATATTTTGTCTTTTCATTTGCCGGTAAATCCAGCCAATACTTCTCTGGAATACCCTTTTCCTCACGCTCAACATAGTCGAAGGCTTTATCGATTTGTGTATAGACAAACTCACGCAATTTTTGCCCAACATTTGGAGGAAAACGATCGTGGCGAATAATTATTGCAGCGCTCAACATGACGAGTGGGAAGCGATAGATCGCGCCTTTTTCGCCAAGGCCGCGATAAATCTCTAAGGGCATGTATGCCACTGCTGGCGCAGCGATAATATCGACCTGACCGTTATTAAATTTGCCAACAAAGTTGATGATGTCCGATGCCACAGGTTGAGCACCCATGCGCTGCACCATTTTCGCTTGCGACTTATCCCACTCCATCACTGCTACACGCTTACCTGCAGCCTTTTCAATGGAGTTGATAGCGCGATCACGCACCATCACATAGGCAGCACCCAAGGGAATCACGCCTACGACTTCAAACTGACCTTCGCGCATTAGCGGTGCCAAGCTCGGCGATGTTAGCGTTGCCAAAGCTTTACGCATTGC
>NZ_CEYEMI010000020.1:0-34137 GCF_982810325.1 Paraperlucidibaca sp. | reverse complement strand
ACGCGATCTTTCATCGCTTTCAGTGCTAACGCCTGCTCGTCGGTGGGCGGTGGTAGCGCATAAGCTGAAGTCGCGACAGCGAGAGCTAATACAGCAGTTATTATTCTTATCATTGTCATAATCTCAAGACTATTGCACGGGGTGTAAATCGAAAAAATGATGCTCTAGGTGATCTAAAAACACCGAGACATGCTCAGGTGGAATCATCTCGCCGAGCGTGCGAAGTTGGCGAAATGCCAACCCTTTTATCATATAAATGGCACCGTCTAGGCCTTTATTCACTACCAAGTTGAAGCGCATCAGGCGCTTTGGCTCATAGACAAAGTCGACCAAGACAGCGTCGATGATGTCTATCAAAACCTCAATGCCGGCGGCGACATCGGTGGACTCACCCGAGCGAAGAGCATTGATTGTTTTACGGCCGCGAGCTGCCAATTCTGGCGCTAAGCCGACCGCCAAATAGGCTTGCTCGGGGCGGCTGGCGCTTAAGTGCCGCATCATCTCTAGATAGTTTTTTACCACCACGGCCATGCGCTCATTAGAGAGAAAGCGCGTGAGCCATTGCAGGTAGTGCAAAACTTTTTCTTGAATATCATCAATGATACTCAGCGCCGTCTTATAGTTTTTATGCGTTGGATATGCCGTGTATAAATCACGCAATAGCTGCGAGAGGAATTGATCCACCAGCGCATTAATGGCTAAGGCCATGGTTTCCGCGGCGGGCTTGGCTTGTGACTCACGTACGCCTGCGCTCAGCGCGGCATCAATGCGTCGCGTGCGTTCGGGGATTTCTGCCGACAATGGCAAACAAACATAAGGCAAGCTCAATTCAGCCATTGTAGATTCCTATTTGAAGATTTTTCCAGGCTAAGCGACCGAGGCAGACATCAAGGTAGCAAGCAGCAAGCCCGTATTATTCTGAGCTTCTGATTTTGTCTCGCTACTTAATGAGACACTGCAGACTGTGACTTGAGTTCGCACTTAACAACAGGGTATGTTCAGACAACTTTTTGTCATTAGCAGACGTCTTATGCTTGCCACACCGCCGCACAACGCTATCGCTGTCGTCGGCCAGTACCTAGTATTTTTGATCGATTTTATGGCGCCGCGTGGCCTCAGCGCCGAGGTACTGCTCGCACACACCGGGCTTAATGAGGCGAGTCTGCGCGAGCATCCTGAACAGCCGATAGCGCTCTCTACGCTACTCGAGCTCATGCGCAATTTGCATACACTAGACCCGTCGCCGACTCTGTCGCTAGAGTTTGGCCTGAGCATGCAGCTGAGCAATCACGGCTTTTTAGGTTATGCCTTACAGGCCAGCCCAACTTTGGGCGACGCACTACGGCTCGCGCATGACTTTGCTGAGGTGCGCTCACAAATTATTTCGTTTAGTTTCCATGAAAGCGGTAGCAGTGCCAGCATTCGCATCGATGATAATGGCGCGATGGGTGACTGCTATCGGTATATTGTCGAGGTCATGATGGCCTGCTTTTTTAGCATTGGCACCAAGCTCTTAGGCCGATTGCAGCTCGACCAGGTTCAGCTCAACTTGGCCATAGAGGAGCAGTCACAGCACCGTATTCTCAAACAGATGTTTGCCGCAAATCTGCACTTTCAATGCTCAACGACCGAGGTCACCTTCCCCTCAAGCTGGCTCTCTGCACGCTTGCCGCAGTCAGACCCACAGCTGGCCGCCTTGGCCGCCTCCCGCTGCCGCGATGAACTGCAACAGGCACAACGCTATGCCGATCAAAGCACACTGCCACAAACTGATTTCATAGCTAAAGTATTGAATTTACTAGAGCGCGAGATGGCATCGAGTAATGCCCAAGAAGTTATTGCCGCGGCACTGCACATCACGCCGCGCACGCTGCACCGCCGCCTCGCGCAACACGGCCTGCAATTTAAAGCACTGCTCGATGAGCTTCGCCATAAAGCTGCGCTAGAACAATTGCGTCTTCAGCGCGACTCGCTTGCTGATATTGCTTTGGCACTGGGTTATAGCGATCAGGCCAATTTTGTGCGTGCCTTTAAGCGCTGGACAGGGCAAACGCCGAGTCAATTTTTGCGCGGCATAAGCTAGCGAGCTACGACACGATCATGACGAAAGCTCACCCCGCAAGTACTAGCGCAGCAACTTGCGCACTGGCGCTTCAAGGCGTGTCATCCCAGCCTCTTGGCCAATGACAATAGCCTCCTCGGCGCTGGCGCCATGCAACCAGTTTGCCCGTAGCGCCAGCAATGCACCGACACGATTGCCACTAGCGCAATGCACCAGCACTTTTTCATCGGCATGCTCGGCTAAGGCTCTGTCTAGCGCCAACACATTGGCTTCAGTTAAATCCACAGCGCTCGCCACCGGAATCGACACATAACTCAGGCCGGCCTTTTCCACCGCCGCACGCTCATCGAGCACGGTCTGCTCACCATCGGGCAATAAGCTGATAACCACCTGCACGCCGTCGGCCTTGAGCGCATCGATCTGCGCCTGCGAATGCACATAGCCCGACACCGTCAATGTTTCACTGACAGCGTGATAGCCCGCCGGCAATGAACTAGCCACGGCAATGGCTGAGGCCATACCAAAACTCACCATCCAACCCACGGTGTGTAACGCTTTGCGATAACTCATAGCGACTCCATTATGTGCTTGCAGGCCAGTCGATAAAAGCTGGCGTTATAAATGGCGTTAACTTTTATCCACGCATTGCAGTCCGGCTCGTTGACACGCGACCTCGCTCTATTAGCGTCTACCATAGCGGCGCGTTAACCTTGCGCCAACGCGTAAGCTTTACCAACTAGCATTAAATATTAAAATAGGAAGGTAATAATGGACGCTGAATTTTGGCATGAGCGCTGGCGTAAACAGGAAATCGGCTTTCACCGCGAGCAAGTGCATCCACAGCTCGCCGCGCATTTTCATCAGCTCAACGACACTGCCCGCCAGCACGTGTTTGTGCCACTTTGCGGAAAATCAGTGGATATGATTTGGCTATGCCAGCAAGGCACTGAAGTCGTTGGCAGTGAGTTGTCTGCGCTGGCCATTGAAGCATTTGCGCAAGAAAACGCGTTGGAGTTGTCGCCGACTGAAGCCGGCGAGCACACACTCTACGCACAATCCGGCTTGAGCCTATGGCAAGGTGATTTTTTCACTCTCACGCCAGAGCAAATTCAGTGCACTGGCTTTTATGATCGCGCCGCATTGGTGGCCTTGCCGCCCAGCATGCGCGAGGCCTATGTGGCGCAGTTGGAGCGCGTCTTAGCGCCCAATGCCAGTGGCCTAGTCATCACCTTTGAATACGATAGCGCGGAGATGTCGGGGCCGCCGTTCCCTATTTCTGCTGATGAGATTCAGAGCTTGTTCGCTGCGAACTGGCATATCGAGCGCTTATCTTTTCAAGATATTTTGGCTGAGCACCCCGGCATGCAGGCGCGTGGCCTCACGTCATTGCAAGAGTCGGTGTGGCGGTTAACTCGACGCTAGGTGTCAAGCGAACAATGCCTCAGCTTGGCGGCACTAGGCGGTGATGACTGGCATCACAATACGGTGGTGTCCGCGTTTGTTTGCAAGTGCAGAGCCAATAGTGCTGCGCGCGCTTCGGGCTAAAGCGCAATGGCCCCTCGCCCGAGCCATGACTGCCATCACACCACACGCCATTGGCCGATAGCCCGCAGCGACACCAGGCGTAACGCTGGCTTGGCGACAGAGCTATGACATCTGGCCAAATGCAGGCCACGCGTGGGCCTTTGGCGATGACTAACTCAGCTTTTGTGAGCTGCACGACTGCCGATTTTAAGCGCGCCTCAAGTGCTTGCTGGCGACTATTGCGCCAACGCTGCCATGGCCAAAGCATGAGCTAGCGCAACTGCTCAGCTAAAAAGGCCAAAGTGCGATCCAGTGCCGCTCGTGTCGGCTCGCCAACCTCATCGATTAAATGTGTGGTGAGCACGCTGTGGGCTGGTGTGCCGGCATTAGGGTTGGCATGGCAGGCATCGATTTCGCGGCACTCAAACGCTGGCCCAAATTCATCACGTAGACGCTCAAAACGCTCGCCTCTACAAAGAAAATCTTGCTTGAAGCGTAAGCCCAAAATGCGCGCGCCGTGGTTGTTAATTTTGTCATGTGCAGCAGCAATCTCATCCCGCGATGCATGCAAACCACTGCGCTGCGCTTTAGTCGCACCCACGGGCAAAGATGGTTGCGACAACACCGGCGCAATCACCGGCGCATCGAGCATCATGGCCAAGCCAAAGTTGCCGGTTAGGCACATGCCAACCACGCCGACACCAGGACCGCCACACTGCTCATGGGCATAACGCGCTAAAGCACGCAACCAGTCCACAACAGGGCTAGATTTATTCGCCGAGAGCACACGAAATTCGCGGCTGATACAAATTTTCGCTAGAGACTCAGCGGCATAAGGATAGGTCAGCGGCTTCATCGGTTCGCCAAACAGTTGCGGCATAAACACGCTAAAACCTGCGTCGGCGACACGCTCAGCGAAAGTCGCTACTTGCGGCGTAATGCCCGGGATTTCACTTAACACCACCACTGCAGGGCCTGTACCGCGACAAAAAACCTCACGCGATACGCCGTGAAAATGTAGGCGCTCGGTGCGGAAGCCATCGATATGTGTGCTCATGATCAGCCGCCGATTAAGGCGCTAACGCCGCCATCGACTGGTAAAATCTGGCCCGTAATATGACGCCCAGCGGCACTGGCAAACAGCAGCGTGGCGCCCTTCAAATCATCATCGCCACCAACGCGCTGTAGCGGCGTGGTTTTCGCGATGCTATCGACGCCAACCGTGTCCATTAGCACTTGCGACATCTTGCTCGGGAAAAATCCAGGCGCGATGGCGTTCACCGTGATGCCGTGATGACCCCACTCGCAGGCCAGTGCGCGCGTGAAGTTAACCACAGCTCCTTTGCTAGTGTTATAGGCAATGGTTTGCATCCATGCCGGATTACCACCGAGACCGGCAATTGATGCCAAGTTAATAATACGGCCGCGTTTGCGAGGAATCATCGAGGCATTGGCCACAGCCTGCGCGAGTAAAAAGTAGCCACGCACATTGAGGTTCATGACTTTATCCCACGCCTCCAATGGATGCGTTTCCGCTGGCGCACCCCAGCTCGCGCCGGCGTTATTGACCAAAACATCAACGCCACCCATCAAGCGCTGAGCCTCAGCAGCTAGGTGGGCAATATGCTCAGGGTTACTCGCGTCGGCGGCGACCGTATGCACACTAATACCCAGCGCGGTCAGATGCGCTTTAGCATTGGCAAGCTCATCGGCCTTACGTGCCGTAATCAGCACAGTCGCACCCGCCTCACCCAAGGCTTCAGCCATTTGTAAGCCAAGGCCACGCGAGCCGCCAGTAACTAAAGCCGTTTGGCCGCTCAAAGAAAACAATTCGGCTGGTTTCACTGCACACCTCGCATGGGTTTTAGGTTTGGGCTATCTTACGCACAACTGGGAAGCGCGCGCCATGCCCGCAGGAATCGCTATGAGTTGGTTGACTAAACTATTTGCTCCACCGCTAGCACTTGCCGCTGTAACGGCATTTTTTATGGCCGCGCAAACACCTCATCCAGCGAAAGAAGTAACTGCTACTGCAGATGCAGCGCCTGAGATCATTGTCCAAAAACCAACGAAAGCAGCTAAACCTGCAACGCCGCCAGCCAAAGGTTTAATCAGCGATTGGCGTCCCGATGTTGATCAGGCGATAGATCAGCTCGAGACTTGGCTGAGTGAAGAGCATCCTCAGCAAGAGCTGAATTACAGCATGGCAAACTTGGCTGCATTGTATGACACCAAGCTATATCTAGTATTTATCGACTACTTGGCCAGCCTTGACCCATCACTTGGCCAACAGGCGCTGCAAGAGCAGCAAGCGTGGCTTCAACTGCGCACAGAACGCACCGCGACCGCGCGCTTAACCAATGGCGAAGGCTCATTAGCCAGCTACAATGCCAGCGAAACCTATATCTCCATCACCCATGGGCGCATTGATACGCTAACTGCGCAGATGCAAAAGCCGGCGCAGTAAATGACGTGGTCAGTCTATGTTTTGCAGTGTGCGGGCGATCGCTTGTACACCGGCATTAGCACCGATGTGGTGAGAAGATTTAAACAGCATATGCAAAAGTCTGGCGCGAAGTTTACGCAAGCGTACCCACCTATAGCCATATTAGGCGAGCTTGAATGTGCCTCACGTAGTGATGCGTTGAAGTTGGAATATCAGATTAAGCAGCTCACGCCTGAGGCTAAGCGTGCTTTAGCGCTTAGCTGGCCGCCAACTCATCAGGCAGAGTCTGAAGCAAATAACCCACACATGCATGGATAGCCTGCTCCATGATTGCTTCGCTGATTTCACCGTCTCGATAATAGCCAAACTTCATGATTGCAAAGGCAATTTCGACCAACATGGTGGCGCTATCGGGCTCTTCGGGAATATTGATCGCAGGCTCTAGTGTTTTGAAAATTGCTCGCATTTCCGAGCCAATACTTTCAATAGTCACCTCTTGCGCAAGATACGATTCGCGGCTCGTTGGGCCGCCTAAAATTAAAATGCCTGCCACTGGGTTTTGATTGTAATACACGGATGTTGCACGAATTAAAATAGGCGCCGCTTCTCGCCAGTGCATACCAGCAAAACTAGGTGCTGCACTCTGCACAAGCTCCAAAACTTGGCATAAATGCTGCTCAGCGATAGCATTGAAAAGCTGATATTTATTGGCAAAAAACTGATACAGGCTCGCGCGAGGAACACCAGAAGCCTCTGCAACATCGGGAATAGAGACCTCTTCCGGTCCACGCTCTATCAGCAGTACTTCTGCAGCAGCAATGGCTCTTGCCACGCGCTCTTGCGTGCGCAACTGCGCAGGTCGACGGTGCCGCAGGGCGCTAACTTCCATGCTTTTCTCCAGCAAAAATCAGTGACGGTCTAGCGCAGGAGCACCAGCGCCGGTACGTACAAATGCTAACAAACCGCCGGCCATGGCCAAGTTTTTCATCAACAAAATTTGATTCGCCTGCTCACCATTGCCGTGAAAAAGCAGGCCTGAAATGACACAAAATCCTGCCAAACCGGCAGCGGTCAGTCGTGTTTGCCAGCCAAATAGCAGTGCTAAACCACCACCCAGCTCTAAGGCAATAACCGCTGGCAAAAAGCTCGGATTAACACCCATAGCTGCCATATATGCTTCAGTGCCAGAAAATCCTTCAATCTTGCTATAGCCAGCACTAATGAAAATAAAGGCCATTAGCGCTCTAGCCATAACAGCTAAAACGCTATTGAACATGGGTTTTTCAGTTAAGTACGCTACACGATCGGCGATAGTGTGTGACCACGAAAACATAGCTAACTCCAAATGTGACGCAGGCGCTAAGTCTAGCGCTTAAAGCCAATACTGTGCGCGGAGATGATATTAACTAAAAATCGCGGCGCCAAACGCACAGAGAACGCGAGAATTTTGGTTAATAGTCGATGCACTGAGACACCACGCTTAGCTTTCAAGGAGGCATAGGCATAATCTGCCAAGCTCTCAAGCGACGACAGCATAGGCCAACGAAAGGCGGCCGAACCAACTGCATTGGCTGCGGTAGCAAAACCAGTATCGGTTGGGCCTGGGCAGAGCGTAGTCACCTGCACATTATGACCTTTCAGCTCATAATTAAGCGCATCTGAAAAACTTAAAACATAAGCCTTTGAAGCGTAGTACACGGCAGCGCCAGGGCCAGGCATAAAGCCAGCAACAGAAGCGACGTTAAGAATTTGGCCGCCGCCCTGCGCCACCATGCGACGCCCCATGGCGTGTGCCAAGGAGGTCAATGCCGCGACATTGAGCTGCACCATTTGGTTTATGCGCTTTATATCAGCATCAATAAAAGTGCCAAACTCACCAAAACCGGCGTTGTTAATCAGCATGTCGACACGCTGATCACCGAGCTTTTGCATCAGCTCATCTGCTGCACCTTCATAGCCAAGATCTTGGCCAATCACGCCGGCTTTGATGCCATGGCGATCACTCAGTTCGGTAGCAATGGCCTGCAGTTTATCGACGCTACGAGCAACCAAAATTAAATCTGTGCCATCAGCTGCCAAACGACGCGCTAGTTCTAAGCCGATGCCATTGGACGCGCCGGTAATTAATGCTGTTGCCATTTTCACTCTCCCTGAATGGATATAACGCAATACCTTGAAGTTACCTTAGTTTTGTTTCACTCATGACGACTAACCGCTAAAGCAACGAGAATAGCGACTAAACGCATCAGCACTACGCAACTGGTACAATTGTACCTATAAAATCACACGCTATGATTACCGCTTATCGGGTTTTTAGAGCCTCTGACGCCCATTTATCTTGACGAAGCCTCGTTCACACCGAAGAAATTCAAAACAACACTGGCTTTAATGCATAAAGCTGCGTATCATTTGCGCCGCCGCAGTAGCGGTTGCTCGTACCTGCCTCTTTTCGTGCTGTTTCGGGGTCACTTCCCTGGCTCGCAGCCGTCCCGGTCTGGTTGGTAACGACATATAGCCAGCCTCCGCCGATTCTCGCCGGACCGCTGCCGTCCACATAATACCGCGGGCTACCCGCGAGGATAAATTGAAGTGTCCCTAACTTTTGCTGCTTTAAAGCTGCATGATGCGCTATTGGCCGCGCTGAATGAAGCCGGTTATACCGAACCCACTCCTGTGCAAGCACAGGCTATTCCCATCGCCCTAGAAGGCAAAGATCTGATGGCCTCTGCCCAAACCGGCACAGGCAAGACTGCGGCATTTATTCTGCCCGCTCTGCATCGCATCACTAAAACTCCAGGCGGCCCAGGTAAAGGCCCACGTATTTTGGTGTTAACACCAACACGTGAATTGGCTCGCCAAGTCGAAAGCGCTGCCCGTGTATACGGTGCTCGTCTGCGTATTCGTACTGCCAGCATCTTGGGCGGCATGAACTACCAACAACAAGCGCGCCAATTACAGCGCCCTGTTGATGTCATGGTTGCTACACCAGGTCGCCTACTTGATCTGATGAATCGCGGCACCATCACGCTCGATCGCGTTGAAGTCTTAGTGTTAGACGAAGCCGATCGCATGCTCGACTTAGGCTTTATCGATGATGTCGAACTGATCGCTGAACAAGCGCCAGCTGAACGTCAAACCTTGCTGTTTTCCGCAACACTGGAAAATCGCATTGCCACGCTAGCCGCTCGCGTTATGCGCGACCCAGAACGTCTACAAATCAGCTCGCAAACTGCTAAGCACGAAAACATCGAGCAATCGCTGTATTTCTGCGATGACATGGCGCACAAAAAAGCCATTCTGTTGAAGCTGCTAGCCGACCCATCTGTAAATCAATCAGTCGTGTTTACTGCGACTCGCCGCGATTCTGAAGAGCTGTCAATTGAACTTGCCAACTTTGGCATTCAGGCCGCTGCTTTGCATGGCGACATGAAACAGCCTGCACGTAACCGCACGCTGCGCGCGCTTAAAGATGGCGGCGTTCGCTGCTTGGTTGCCACCGATGTCGCCGCTCGCGGTATTGACGTTGTTGGCATCACCCACGTGTTCAACTTCGACCTACCCATGGTCTTAGAAGATTATGTGCACCGTATCGGCCGTACTGGCCGCGCCGGTCGCTCAGGCACAGCCATTAGCTTGGTTAACCGTCGTGACCGCGGCAAGCTTCAGCGTTTGGCCGCCTACACAGGCAACGCCATTCCTGAAATGACTATTCCTGGCATGGAACCACGTCCAGCTCCGAAATATCGTGACAACGGTGGCAGCGGCGCTGGTCGTCCAGCCGGTCGCGGTGCACCTCGTCGTGATGGCGGCGGTGGCGGTCGTGATTTTAATCGTGGCTCTAGCAATGACCGTCCTGCTTATAGCAACGATCGTCCAGCTCGTAGCGGTGAAGGTTTCGCGCCTCGCGCTAACGACCGTCCACGTGGCGATCGTCCGGCCTATAACAACGACCGTCCTGCCTACAGCAACGATCGTCCAGCTCGTAGCAATGACCGTCCTAGCTTCAGCAATGATCGCCCAGCCTATGGCCAAGGCCGTCCTGCTTATAGCAATGACCGTCCTGCTCGTAGCGGTGAAGGTTTTGCGCCTCGCGCTAACGACCGTCCACGTGGCGATCGTCCGGCCTACAACAATGACCGTCCTGCTTACAGCAACGATCGTCCAGCTCGCAGCGGCGAAGGTTTTGCGCCACGTGCTGACCGTCCAGCCTATAGCAATGATCGTCCGCGCACTGACCGTGGTGGTTACCGCGACCGTGCTGCTGCTCCAGCAGGTGGCGCTCCGCGCCGCGAAGGTGGTGATGCCGAGTCAATCGGCAACCGCGCCGGTGTAGCCACGCACGAACGCTCAGCATTTGATCGCAAAGCACTGCGTACTGACCGTCCGGCATTCAGCCGCGGTGGTGAGCGTCGTCCAGCCGGTGGTGATTTCCGCGCCCGCTCGGCCTCAGATGCACCACGCCGCAGCTACAACGACAGCCCAGCCGATGGCGCTAACGCAAGCCGCCCGCAACCTCAAGTTCGTGTAATCCGTTCTCGAGATAGTCGAGTAGGCGCTGCATCGACGGCAGGGTTCGACGACAAGCAGTAAGACCGAACTCTAACGAGTCTACATAGCTCGTTAGAGTGATGTTTAGTGCCACCTGATCGACCGGTATAGATACTGGATACTGGCCGGTCAGGCGCGCACCATTCCAATACAGTGGCTGTTTCGGCCCCGGCACATTGGAAATAATCACGTTAAACGCGCGCAGGCCAGAGGCCAGCCCGGTGGCTAAATTGATGCCCGCCGGCGCCATCATCAGCGCGGTATAGTTCAGAATCTCTGCTGGACTCATCTGTTTATAACGATTCTTCGACTCTTTCACTGATGCCATCACGCGCTCTAAACGCAGCGTCGGATCGGCAACTTCTGTACCTAAATTCGCTAGAATCATCGCGATTTGGTTACCCTCAGTACTATCATCACGACGCAAAGACACCGGCACCATAGCAACCAAAGGCTTATTGGGTAAGGCTTGCTGGCTGATCAAATAATTGCGCAGCGCACTGCCGCAGACCGCCAACACCACATCATTGAGCGTGCAACCAAAAGTGCTGGCCACGGCCTTGAAGCGTGCCATAGGCCAACTTTGTGCGGCGAAACGACGGCTGCCAGTAATTTTGCTATTGATGATGCTCGGTGGTGCTTGGAAAAATGACACGAAATTGGGATCGCGCGTGGACTTGCGCGAGACTTTCGCTATCTCACCTAATACTGCCGGCATTGTGGCTAGCTGCTTGCTCATGGTCGCTGTAAAGCGTGCCATACCTGTGGCCATTTCCACTGGGTTGCGTAATAAACCAGGCGCTTTTTTGCGTGGTTCCATGGCCCAAATAGGTGGCAAATCACGCATATCGCAATCTTCGCTTAAGGCTCGTGAGCCCATACGCATGGCGGCGATGCCGTCGAATAAAGAGTGATGCACCTTGGTGTAAAGTGCGAAACGTCGACCTTGGACGCCCTCAATTAAGTGCACTTCCCAAAGTGGCCGCTCACGGTCCATCAAGTTGCTATGTGCAGCTGACACATATGACAACAGTTCACGAATGCGCCCAGGTTTGGGTAGCGCGCGATGACGAAAATGATGTTCTAGGTCGAATTGTTTATCGGTTTCCCAGAAGTACTGACCAAATCGCGTCACTAAACGCTTATTAAACGGCGATGCTGGCTCGGTAAAGCTGCGCAAATGCTCGACTAAGTCCCGAATGTAGCGCGGACCAGCATCTTCTGGAAAATCAAACAGTTGCAAGCCAGCAACATGCATAGGTTGCTGGCGTTTTTCCATCCACAAAAATAACTGATCTGCTGGTGATAAAGCTTTCATGTGCGCCATCCATCAAAAAATTAAAACTAATTAAGTAATTCACCTAGGCCGGAAGTAATGAGCTGGCCCGCGCTACCTAAGAGCTGCCATGAAATAGCAGGTAAGACTCCAATCGCGCTGGCCGGCAACTCAACATAATACGGACCGTTGGCACTGACTAGTGGCATATCAGCTATGAGTGGTCGCTGCAGAGCAAGCTCATGCTGGCCATCGGCAGCGCTCATACGCAGCTGCATAGCTGTTGCCTCCATGCTAGAAGGCGCGGTGTATACAGCTCGCACTGCCCACTGCCCATCGAAACCGGTTATTTTTAGCCAACGCTTGCTAGCGGTTTCGCGTGCACCCACTTGGCGACTTGATGCGCCAGCCGAACGATAAACTGCACCAGCGCGATAGCCCAAGTCAGACGGCCACTCTTTTTGGCAGTACGACATTAAATCGCCAAACTGAAGTGCTCCTGCAGAGTTACGCTGGCTAGCGCTAAAGTAGAAGTCACGGGCACTATCGTAGCCAGCACCATTGCTGCCAATACGGCCATCACCATAACTTTTGCCATCCCTGCTGCCACTAGTACCGCAGGCGGCGTGATTAAGGTTTAGTAAATGGCCATATTCATGCGCGACAGTAACGGCTCTAAAGTTCAGCCAATGTAATGCTGCATAAGGAGAGCTAATGCTTGGATCATCGCTGGCACTAACCGACTGCGCCATCATACTTTTGCCACCCACATAGGCAACACCGACAATTTCACCGGAGCCACCTAAGCTGCTACTGGAAAATCTTACATTGTCAGGAAATACGCCCAGACATTTTGGCGATGAACGAGCGCTGGTTTGAGGACCATTCAGCCGATCACATTCGGCATCAACCTCATCAAGTGCACGACCTAACTGCGTGGAGTTAAATTCACCTGGCGTGCCTGAAAAGATTAAAAAGCCATTATTGTCTGTGAATGCCTCTGGCGAGATCTCATTTTCCGTAATCACTCGCACGGAAGAAATGCCCGCCGTACGCTCGATAATCGATTTAATTGCACTCGGCGTGGCATAACCCACTTGTTCTTTATATCTCAGCGGGATGATGCGAATTGTTTCATCTACACCAATAGCTACATCTGGCCTCATCACGCGAATGGTTCGAGCAGCCTCAGCGCTACTTCGGCCTTGGTTGTCATCTACAGCAACAGTGATTGTCAGGCCGGACTGCACGAGCGATGCCGGTAAATCTACGATAAAGGCTTTATCTAAGCGCGTGTTATCGACTTGACTTGGCAGCTCGTTAGGGCCGTTAAGCAGGAAAGTTTGGCAGGTACGAGTGCTAGGGCTATATACGTGAGCAGTGCGGCTAGTTGGCGCCAGCGTGCCCGCATTGGCTAATATATCGACTCGTAGTCTCAGCGGTTTATTACTAACCAATAATGCATTGCTGTTCGTTGCATCTTGCTCAACTACCTGCAAATAGCGCACGGAGTCGATGCGCAAATTATCATTGCGCGCCTCAGCAATAGTTTGACTAACTCGACACTCACCTGAACGAATTTGCGTTGGATTTGACGGGGATTGATTCGTAGATGAGGGGTTGCCGGGAAAGGACGATATTAACTCGGTATCAGCTACTCTATCGCTACTGCCACCACCGCCGCATGCTGCTAACGATAGGAGGCAAAGGCAAATTAGGCTGAGTTGATGGCTGCGCATGAGATATCTCGCTTGAATTATTATTCTTCAAACAGGATACCTCATAAGCTAATTTATCGTTTAACTATTGCTCACAGCACATCTGCTGACCAGCTTGCTAACTGCACGTTGCTAGACTCTAGGCTCAATGCCGACACATCTCGATCGCCTAAGTTGATGAAGAATGGGCCATAGTTTCCAGTTTCATGATGCTCAGAGACTACTGCTGAGCTTAGTGCCAACGCCTCCTGACCTTTTTCACTACTGACACGCAAGGTCAGCGTGCTAGGCACTAAGGTGTTAGGAGCAAAGCTGCTACGACGCACTTTCCAACCCGATGCCCCTAAGGAGATTTTTAACCATTGGCTGGGTTCATTGATGCTACGAGCGGCAATATTTGCACTGCCCGCACGATAAGCCATGGCCGCCAAATAGCCACGATCCGACATCCACTCCTTACCGCAATATGACATTACATCAGCGAACTCAGTCGTGCCGATACTGGAAAAATATGAGCCACGAACAGCGTCATAACCGGCGCCGCCCGCTAAGCCGCCATCATTATATAGACGTGGATCTAAGCCTGTTGCTCCGCCACATGCGGCATGATCAAGATCCATTACATGGCCAAATTCATGTGCCAATGTCATGGCATTAAAATTGATCCAATGACTAGACTGATAAGGACTGCTCACTGAGAAATTGTCTACTGCCGTGACAGATCTAGCCAACATTGTCGTACCACCAACATAGGCAAGGCCAACCACTTGGCCAGCACCGCCGTCAGCAGAAAAAATCAAATTACTAGGAAGTACACCAATGCATTTTGGCGCTGTCCGTGCACTCCATTGACTGCCATTTAACTCCGCACAACGATCATCAAGCGTGTCGAGCAAGTTTTGCATTTGACCAATAGAGCCATACAGCAAGCTACCAACGAGATTGAGGACGCTTGACAGCAAGCCACCTACATCCAAGACAGGCGCATACACAACATTGACTTGGCTTACTGGATACATACGCTCAATTAAACTGGCGATATCCTCCGCACTACTAACCCCACCGGTTATTCCGGACAGTCGTATAGGAATAATACGAATAGTTTCCGTAATAGTAGGGGCAACTCGGGGTTGCAAAACACGATACGTTGCGTCTGCCTCACTTTCGCTACGCCCAACATTGTCATCAAGCCAAAGCGACACGCTCATGCCTGGCTGTACTAACTCTGCGGGAATGTCGGCCGTAAAAGCCGTTGTTAGACTATGCTCATTAACACTACTGGGCACTCGACTTGGAGCGTTCACCGGTATCGATACACAGCCTGATGTGGCTGCGTTATAAACTTTCACACTACGTATCACTGGTGCCAATGGCGAGTTGTTGGCTAGCACATCGATGCGCATTTTTACCGCTTTAGCGCCCGCTAAACGGCTCTCAATATCATTGCTATCTAGCTGAACTGACTGCAACCAACTGACTCTGCTGATCCGAAGATTATCGTTACGTGCGGCACCAATTTTTTGCGTGAAACTGCAGTCGGCCGACACTTGGCGCTGGCCAGAACTAGGGGGCGACACAACAATAGGCGTTGTTGAACTCGGGTCAGAGGTAGTTGTGCTCGCACCGCCACCACCACCGCCACCGCCACCGCAAGCAGCTAATGCAGCAGATAACGCTAGGACAGTAAACATACCTTTATTTGACTTATTCATAGTCTGGCTCGCACCTTAATCAGTGAGAACACTGTAGGCTGCGATAACTAACTAGACAGTCGACTACTTGTTAAAACTGTAGCGTTTCCAATACTTATTGTTACCTCTGTGTAATTTACAAATTCAGCAGTAAGCGCTGCTGCAGCCCAGAGAAGCGCTGCGCTTTCGCCGCTACCGCCAAACGCCAAACCTGCGCATTAGGGATACATAACTCCACTGCATTACGTGCACGCGTTAACGCGGTATAAATAAGTTCGCGACTCAGCACTGGACTAAATGTTGTGGGCAGCACCACGGCGACTTTAGTAAATTCAGAGCCCTGTGACTTGTGCACTGTCATGGCAAAAACGGTCTCTGAGCTAGGCAAGCGCGACGGCAGCAACCAGCGTATTTTTTGCTCACTGCCATCCCAAAAGGCCACGCGTAATTCGCCGGTTTCAGGCGACTGTAGGCAAATGCCGATATCGCCGTTCATCAGGCGTAGGCCGTAGTCATTACGCGTAATCATCACGGGGCGACCGACATACCATGGGCTGGGCTTGTCGAACGGCGCAATTTTTTCAGCTTTGCGCAGATAGCGCTCACAGGCTTGATTGACCGCGATTACGCCATGGCTGCCTTCTCTGAGCGCGCACAGTAGGCGAAAGCTATCGAACTTTTTCAGGATGATCTCAGCCGACTCACCGGTCTGCACGCTGGACCAATAATCGTCGTAGCCGGCGAATAAGGTGTTGAGCGTATCGATGCGACGAACCTCTGGCGCGTAGTCATCGTTATTTGGTGCAATGGTTGCAGCGCCAGTACGTACGGCGTGAGCTAGCTTGCCAATGCCGCGCTGAGCATCGAATCGAAAGCTTTGCTTGAGCTGCGCGACATGCGCTGGAGATGGTTCTGCGGTCGTGTTGTTTGTAGCTGTGACATCGCTGACATTGGCATGATCAGCAGCGCAGCATAGGTCGGCCAATACAGCGCCTGCTTCAACGGAAGCCAGCTGATCTTTATCGCCGAGCAGGATGATGCGCGCCTGCGCTGGCAGGGCCTCCATCAGCGCCGCCATTAGGCTCAGGTCTAGCATCGAGGCTTCGTCGACCACTAAGACATCGAGCGCGAGCGGGTTAGTGGCGTGATGGCGATAGCGCTGGCCATTGTCTTGCGACATGACGCCGAGCAGCCTATGCACGGTGCTGACCTCGGTGGGAATGTGCTTGATGACCGATTCGCTAAGCGGCAACTGCGCAACTTGACTAGCAATGGATTCGCTCAAGCGCGCCGCCGCCTTGCCAGTGGGCGCGGCCAACGCAATGCGCAGCGGTGGTAGGCCTGCTCGCTCGGCAAGGCTCTGCAAAATGGCCAACACGCGCACCACCGTCGTGGTTTTGCCGGTGCCCGGGCCGCCAGTAATCACACTTAGTGCACGCTGTGCGGCTAGGCGGCAGGCAGCGCGTTGATCTTGGCTACTGGCATCGGCGGTGAACAGGCTATCGATGAGTTGCTCAAGCGCCACTTGGTCGGTCGATATTTGTGTGGCGAGGCGCTCATTGAGCCGTGCAGCGACATCGCATTCTTCGCGCCACGCACGCTGCCAATACAGCGCGCCAGCATCGAGCACTAGCGGTTGAGGGCTTTTGACAGCCCGTGCCACAGCGCTGGACTGGCTTAATAGCTGTTGTAGGGCAGCGCTCGAATAAGCAGCGAGGCAACGCTTCGCTTGCGCGGCGACAGGCGCATCAAGGCCGTAGCGTGCTGGATTATTTTGCAAATCAGCTAATTCAAGGCGGACATGGCCTTGGCCGCTTTGCCGCGTTAACAAGGCGGTGAGCCAAACCAAGACTTCAGGAGCATTGGATGTGTGGCGGACTAGCCATTGCGCCATGGCGACATCGAGCTCGCTGAGCCAATGTTCGTCGACACAAGCCTGCCATTGCTCGGAGGTGATGGCGTTTGGGCTTTCTGCTTGAGATGAGTTTGGCTCGCTCTCAATTTCTGGGGGCTCTGAGCTTGCAGCGCTGAAGTCTAAAGTCTGCTGAGTCATGGCGCTGTTCCTTGTGCCTGCTGCGCGGCCGTTTTTGGTTTTGCGGCGGCCTGCGTAGCGTGGTCGGCAGCTGTTCCAGTGCCGGCAAAAAGCCTATCTAAAGCCTCAATTAGCGCAAAATCTGGACGCTCAATATGCACGCCGCGACCTTCGCCATCCCATCCTCGCAAATACAAATACACTGCGCCGCCCAAATGTTGCTCAGGATCGTAGTTGGCTAAGCGCGCACGTAAATGCCGATGCAGCGCCAGCAAATACAAGCTGTATTGCATGTCGTAGCGATGCTTGGCGATATCGGCGGCAATACGCTCGGGCAGGTAACTATCGGGCTCATCGCCAAGATAGTTCGACTTATAGTCGGCGACAAAATAGCGGCCCTCATGAACAAAAACCAAGTCGATAAAGCCTTTGAACAAGCCATGAATCTGATTGCTTTCGGCGCGTGGGCGCGGCCGTGCCGACAAGGTGTGGGCACACACGAGCGCATCTAGACGATCGGTAGAAACGTTGTGGCTGGTGAACCAAAACTCCATCTCCACGACAAACGCTTCGAGCTGCGCTAGGCCGATATTTACTAATGGCGCCGCGGCGGCTTGCGAGCGTGCATCGAGCACGGCAAGCGATGTGCGCATGGGCACTTGTAGCCAACGCCGCAATTCTTGCTGCCAATGCACTTCGGCGTGTTGCCAGCCATGCGCCTGGCATTGCCGCTGCAAAAAGCCATCGAGTTCGAGGAGGTTGGTCTCTGTGCTGGCAAAGTGCTGCTCTGCGGCTAGCTCTAGCAGACTGTGCCAGAAGGTGCCGACGTCGGGGCCGCGCGGCATCTTGTCAGTTTTAGGTGGCGTGTCTGTATTAGGAGCAATTTTAGCGGCTATATTTTCGCCGGACACTGCTGTATCAACAGGCGACAACTCAGCGAGTGGCTGCTCATTATTTTGATCGCTCTTTTGTGAATGCTCACCTGTTTGACTCTCTTCTTGCGGCGGCGAGTCTAAGTAATTCGCTTCTGCTGGGGTCTGCGCGGCCTCTTGAAAACGCAGACGGCTATAGCTCGAAATTTGCCAAAATGGTTGGCGCAGAGCGGCAAAATCGCGCGCCGGCAATAAGCTGATCGATTCTTTCGGCGGCTGCCAAATAGACTCTGTGGCACCCTCGCCGCTCAGGCTAATACCATCGAGCGCTGCTAAATCGCAAATACCTTGCGCCAAGACATCGGGCGCTAAGGCTTCATTGCCTGCGAACAACCACTGCCATGCCGTGTTGTTGGCAACGCCATTGGCATGACCATGTTTGATTGGCGCCAACGCCATCCAGAGCAAGTGCTTAGGCCGTGTCACCGCGACATAAAATAAACGCAACTCCTCTTCGAGCTGCTCATGCGCGGCCATCTCTTGGCTGGCGTCATTAGGCGCGAAATCAAAAATAAGCTCACGACCGCTGTGGTAACGCGTAGCAGCAGCTTTCGGCGCAAAGCTCGGCATCGCCGTGAACGGCAAGCACACCAGCGGATATTCCAAGCCTTTCGATTGATGCACCGTGCTAATGCGCACGCGACGCTCATCGCTCTCCAGTCGCACCAAGGCTTCGTCGCCAGCGGAACCACCTTGTGCACTGCGATGCTCAGCCAAATAGCGGATCACCGCCTGCTCACCGTGCAAGGCATCCGCGGCCTGCTGCAAGAGCTCGGTGAGATGCAAAATATTGGTTAGCGCGCGCTCACCATTAACGCAGTCTGGATGC
Source organism: Paraperlucidibaca sp. (assembly GCF_982810325.1). Taxonomy (NCBI): domain Bacteria; kingdom Pseudomonadati; phylum Pseudomonadota; class Gammaproteobacteria; order Moraxellales; family Moraxellaceae; genus Paraperlucidibaca; species Paraperlucidibaca sp. The sequence goes on along the minus strand of NZ_CEYEMI010000020.1, from coordinate 15,079 downwards.
AGTAATCGCGCCGGCACCTGATATTCAAATAGCCAACGCCGCAGCGCCGCCAACACGCCATGACTGCGCCATAAGGCCGCAATGCGATGCACGCGATCGATATCCTGCTCCCACAAGGCTTCGTCGTTGCGGCGCGCCAATAGCTCAGCCCAACTCAGGCCCAGCGGAGCAGTAGCCAATGCCAAACGCAGACGGCGCTCATCGCTAGGGTTCGCCAACGCCTCAAGCCAGTTCTGCACGACACCGGCCTCATCGCTATCAAAAACACTATCGCGATCAGAGCCATAAACGCAGGGCACGCCAACTGCTGCTAAAGCTTGGCGCATGGCTTTGGCTTCCATGCCTTTGCGCACCAACACGGCAATATCGCCGGGGCTTAGCGCACGCTCGCCAGCGTTGGTGACAATGGCCATCAGCCCAGCATCACTGGCGCTCAACCATTGCGCGATACGCTCTGCCGCCGCCTTTGCCAAGACCTCGCGCGCTTCGCCTGAGCTATAAGCCTCCTTCTCTGACGTAAGGTAATCGAGCTGCACACCATCGATATCTTGCCAAGCATCTGACGTACTCGTCCGCACCTTTAAGCGCGCCTGTTGCTGATGGGCAATGGCCTCTATATATGCAAGCTCACTGCTACCGCTTTGTGCGAATGCCCCGCCCTCGCGAGCCGAGGCCAGCGCATACAGCGTGTTTACGCCATCAATGACATTGGCATCGGTGCGGTAGTTGGTGGTGAGCGTGTGGATGGGCAAGCTGGCTTGCGCACGTGCATCGAAATAGGTGGGCAGATCGGCGCCACGGAAACTATAAATGGCTTGTTTGGGATCGCCGATTAGGATGAGTGCAAGCTCTTCTGATGAGGCGCTTGGCGATGCTTCCGCAGCTGCAGCCTGTGCAGCCTTAAAAGCATCGCCATAAATGCGCTGAAAAATACCAAATTGCACAGGGTCGGTATCTTGAAACTCATCGATCAATGCCACGGGAAAACGCTGGCGCAATGTCGCCACTAAAGCCGCGCCATGCGGTAGCGCAAGCGCATCATGCAGGCGCGTGAGTACGTCGTTAAAGCTGAGTTCGGCTTGCTGGCGCATGCGCTGGTCGAGCTGCTGGCTGACCTCATCGCGCATGGCCGCGAGTAAATTTATTTTTAGCGAATCGTGGATTTTTTCATGCGCTGCCTGATCGCTTAAAAAAGCCTTGAGCTGATCAATTAGCGGGTGTGTTGGCGTGACTTTTCCTTTAGCAGTTTTTTCTTCTAGCTTGTTACGACCATCACAATCCGCCACCGGGATGAAGTAGTCACAGGCCTTAGCTTTTCGATCAAGCTCGCCCTGCCCTCGCCAATTGCGCATCTCATCAGCAAGCTTCGCAATGGACTTCTCCTTAAACGTACCGCCGCTAATGTCTTTGTTCGCCCAAGCATCCTGCAGCAATGCAATCACATTAGCGCCATCAGCCTGCCATGCCTGCCACAGTGCTTGTGCCGCCTGAGCGCGCTGCTCAAGCATCGGCAAATAGCGATCACGCAGCTGCTGCCACGACTCGCCACTAGCCATCACGCTGCCAAAACGTAGCTGCGCTTGTGGAGTTTCAAGCAAGCCTCTGAGCTGCTGATCAAGCGCATCAGGCGTCGACCACGAGCGGCTGATACAAGCCAGCAATAGCGGCGGCTGACCATAAAACCACTGCCGCCACACATCGCGCACAACCTGCACGCGCAAGCTATCCATGTCGGTGCGCAGGCGCTGCTGAAACAGACTGCCGCTATCGAAAGCGTGCTGCTGTAAAACGCGCAAACACCAGGCGTGGATGGTGCCAATCTCGGCCTCATCCAGCGTTTGTTCGGCATCTCGCAAGCGTTGCGCGGCAATGGCGTGGTCGCAATCATCATAATCAGCGATGAGGTTTTGCAGCGCCGGGTCATGGCTATGACCCAGACTAAACGCCAATGCCGCCTCGCTTAAACGCGCACGAATACGATCGCGCAACTCGCCAGCGGCGGCATCGGTAAACGTTAAAACCAACAGTTCAGCGGGGCTATAACTGCGGCCACGACGATCGCCTTTACTCGAGTCATGGCCCAATACCAAGCGCAAATACAGCATGGCGATGGTGAAGGTTTTGCCAGTGCCGGCGCTAGCTTCAATCAGCTGCATGCCGCGTAATGGCAGTGCTAAAGAGTCTAGCGTTTGGTATTGCGCCGCCACCGGTGAGTTTGATGTGCTCATAGTGATGACTCCACCCATTCGCGGCGCTCAGGCTCGATGTGATAGATCATCGCTGACACCAGGCTGTCGCGATAAAGCGCAAGCTCATTGGATGCCGATAGCGCGGCGTAATCTGGCCACAACATGGCCATGGGCGGCTTGGTGATTGGCGCAAAATTACTGTCGCCAAACTCGCTGCCTTGATAAGCCTCGCGCGCGGCCAGTTCACACGCCAGCGTTTGGTCTTTATCTTTATTTCTCGCTGTTGGCTTTGTCAGATACGCCGTCGCCACGCCAACATCAAATGCCAGCGCATGATCCTGACCATCACGCCATGCCTGCACGATTTCGCGCCAATAAATCTGCGCGTCGGCCAGCTCCACCGGCGCCCAATGAATCACGCCCAATGGGCATAGCACTGATACCGCGACCGGATGCCCAGATAGCGTGAGCAATAGTTGCTGTAGCCATATTGGCCAGAGCTTTTCCCAGCGCTTTACGCCACCGTTGTCATTCAATAATTTGCTTGCCGAAGGCACCCACAATATCTGTTGGCCAGCACTATTTTCGCGTACGCCATGCATATCGGCATAGATCTCAAATTCACTGCCATCAGCTAAGTGCTGCGTATAAGCCGCCGCTATCGGTGCCAACGCGCGCTGGCTTAGCCAGTCCCCACTTAGCAGTTCAATATCTTCTGCCGTCGCATTTAACTGCGCTTGCGCCGGCTCAGAAAAACCTGCCAATGGCCATTCGCCACGCCCGACCCGCTCGGCAACGGCAGTCGCCAAGGCCTGCTCAGGCTGATCCTGCTGCACCGATCGCAACAAAGCTTCGACCGACTGATGCCGCACCAAATGATCGACCTCAAACGGCTCATGATCGGGGCTAATGACATCATCTTCGGCAAACACCACGCCTAAGCGTTGGCGGTAAAAATAGCGCGCCGGTGAGCGGTAAAAATACATCAACTCGCTCAATGGCAAACGCGCGCCAAGCTCATCGGCAGCGATGGCAATGGGCTGCTGTTCGCTAGGCGCTAAATAGTCGTTGGCGGCACGCCACATCGCGGCAAAGCTCGCTGCCTGCTGACCTTGAAAGTAGCGCGGGCTAAATGGCTGCAAAGCATGCTCGGTGGTAATAGCCGACAGCGATGCATCGCTAAATTGCCAGCCGCGATAGAGGTAATCACGCAGCTGCGCGACTAAAAGTGATGAGGGTTTATCGGCATTTGAGCGTGCACTACGACCGACCCAGCTAATCAAAACATGGCTGCGTGCCGACAATATGGCCTCGAGAAATAGATAGCGATCATCGGCACTGCGGGAGCGATCGCCAGGCCGTGACAGCTTCGGCGCATGCAGTAAATCGAAATCATTCGGCGCATGGCGGCGTGGAAACTCATTGTCATTTAAGCCAAGTAAACAGACCACACGAAATGGGATCGCGCGCATCGGCATCAAGGTGGCGACATGGACATTGCCGGTGAGGAAGCGTTGGCTCATGCTGGCCTCATCGAGGCGAGCCAACCAAGCTTCACGCACGACGGCTAGCGGTAGCGCCAAAGGCAGCTCAGCGCCATCGACCGAGCTGATTTGCATCTCCTGCTGCCATGCCTCTAGCGCATTTTGCACACGTTGCATCAGCAGCTTTTCACCATCGTCTTGGCAATCAAAAAAATCGGCCAATAACTGCTGGCAAAGTACGACCCAGTCGCTGCCCTGACGTGCTACCAAGAGCGCTTCAGACCATGAGCTGAGCTGGGTGAGTAATCGCGTCATCGGGCCTAAACGCTGAGCTTCAGTGGCACCACGACGGCCACTAGGCATGAGTGAGTCGAAGGCTTGTGGCTGACCGGCCTGCTCGCCACTGGCAAAGCCTAGGAGTAAGCGATCAAGAGCAAACTGCCACGTATTTTGCGCTAAGTTTGCCGGCACGCCCCAGGTTTCGCGATGACGGCTATCGAGGCCCCAACGAGCGCCAGCGCGATCCAAATCATCACGCAATTCAGCAATGTCATTGGCCTTTAAAGCAAAGCGGCGACGCACCGCAGGCACATCGAGCAAGTCCCAAATTTCAGTCGCCGTGCAACGCGATTCCGGCAGGCGCATCAGCCACGCTAAAGCGGTGAGCATGGGTTCGGTGCTACTGCTTGGGCGATCTAGCAAGGTGTAAGGCAAGTTTGGCGATTGCCGCTCAGATGACGGTGCAGTAGTTGAGCTCGCCGACGTGCTAAACGTGGCCTCAATCAGCGCCGCATAATCGCGAATATCGGGCACCATCACGGCAATATCTTGAGGTCGTAATGGCACAGGGTCATGACGATGCGTGTCGAGCAAATCTAGCAAGTAGTCTTTCAACGCCTCAACTTCGCGCAGGCGGCTATGCGCAGTTTGAAAGCACAGTGATGCGTCATTCGGCACTAATGCTAAGCGCTGCTCCGGTGCCTCAGGCAGCGGTGTTAAATTCAACACCTGCTGTTGAATTTGCGTGAGCAACGTGTCCGCCGGCGTCTCGTCAAAAATATCGATGCGCTGGCCAATCGCTGCCACTAGAGGTCGGTAGTTTTCGGGCTGATCAAACTGCTCAAGCAGGCCAACATAGTCGCGACCCTGTTGCCCCCACGCCAGTAGCAAGGGGTTGGCGTGCTGCGCGACTTCATGCGTTGCTAGCTCAAGCGGCAAGCTGGCTTTGCGCACATGACGCCCGCGTGTCGACGGTTTAAGCAAGTCGGCCCAATAATACTGGCAAGGATTGAGCACGGTGAGCACCACTTGGCAATGCCGCGCTAAAGCCGCGAGGGCATCCAAGTAGTGCGTTGGCAGCGTTGAGAAACCCCACACAATAATGCGCTCGGGCAGACCGACTGGGCGCGCATCGCCGGCGAGCGCCTGAATAAATCGCTCATGCACGGCGGCGCGATGGCCATCATCAGCCAAGCTCATTTCCTCATTGAGTAAGCGCCAGAGTTCGGCTTGCCAGCGCTGATGCTCGGCGAGTTCGCGGGCATCGTGTGGCGACTCGGCGCGTAGACGAAGTTGATCGTGGCCAGCACGCCAATCCATCAGCCAGTCGCCGCGATAGACTTGATACTGATCGTATAAATCGGCCAATTGGCAGGCGAGCTGCCAGCGCTTTTGGCCATCACTATCATCGTGCAAATAGCGTTTTAGCGGCTCGAAATATTCGCGCTCAACGAGCTCAGGCAGCAGGCGCAACAGCCGCCAACGCAGCGATGATTTATCGAATGGCGAATGTTTGGGCACAGCATCGGCACCTAGCACCACACGATACATTTGCCAGAAAAATCGCGCGGCAAAGTCGGTTTGCACACCAGCACAAATACCTAGGCCTGGCACATCAGCATCGGGCTCGGCGGCCATCGCCGCCTTCAGCCATTGCGCCATGCCATTGCTTTGCACCAGCACGCGCTCTTGCGCCATCGGGCCAATAGGATAGGCATGAACCCAAGCCAACACGACATCGCGCAGATTTTCGAGGCGATGACTGTGCAGCACCATAAAACCGGGCGCGATAGCTGAACTCATGGATCACTTCCTATGTGACGAGCGGCTGCTATAAGGCAGCTTCAAGCAGAACTATTTTGCGCTAGAAATTGACGCCGGTTTTACTAAGGTGGCACCACCCTCTTGAGCAATCATGGTTGCTGGCGCGTCGACATCGACAGTTGCCAAGCAGCTAAATTGCTTATCGCCTTTGTCGCAAAGGCAGCTGCTATTTGTCACTGGCGCATCGGCGCGAGCAGACGCTAACGCAGTGGCCTGATCACAAGCTGCTTTGCGGGTTGGCGCCCAATCACCAGAGGCTACGTATTGTGCGGCCAAAGCGGGAGCGGCAAACGCCGACAGGGCCAGAGCGAAAAGTACTGCTTTCATTTTATTCTCCTCATCACGCCTTAAAAAGCGCACTAAACGGTGCTTATACGATGCTAGCTGCACACGCTAAACGTTGCGCCAAGACTTCGCAAATAAATGCGATGCTATTGTGCAAACTATGATCATCTTCTACTTCTGCCAAGTCAGCGCCCCATGCTTGAGCCGCACGCTGCGAATGACTCAGTGGCACTACCGTATCGGCGCGGCCATGAATAAGTTGAATCAGCTCGCCGGGCAATGCTTGCTCGGGCCTATCCAAGGGATAACCAGGCAAATCAAATGCTGGGCAGAGCAATAGCATGCCATTCACACTAGCGGGCTTTTGGCTCGCAGACTGAGCTTGATTCGTAGGCTTAGTGTAAATTTCTTTAGCCAAACGTGCAGCGACCCATGCCGCAACATATCCACCCAAGCTCGAGCCCACCAAATATACACGATTAGCCTGCCACGGCCATTGCGCCAAAACCGCTTCGCCACGCTGCACTGGATCGCGGCTAAAGCGGCCATCAGGCGCCATCGTTTGCCAGCCCATAGCCTCTGCCGTGGCGCGCATTTTCTGGATTTTTAAGCCGTCAGGGCCAGACTCTAAACCATGCAAAAATATGACGGTACCTGCACTGCTCATCAAGAAATCTCCACTAAATGCTGTTACTGCGGTTCTCGCGTTTGTTCTCGCGATTGCGCTCGATAGAGACGCGGCGACACCCCAGTCCAACGCCGAAAGGCACGGCCAAAATTTGATGGATCACCATAACCTAGCGCCTGCGCAATCGCATCCACCGTGCTATCGCTATGCAGCAATAACTCCACTGCACGGCCACGGCGCATTTGCTCCATCATCAGCTGATAGCTAGTGCCAAGATCACTCAAACGCCGGCGCAAAGTGCGCGCTGACATCGCTTGCGCTGCCGCCGCTTGATCTAAGCTAGGATTGCTCGGCAAATGCTCACGCAGCCACATTTTCACGCTCGGCAGCAAACCGCCATGATCACGTAAGCGATGCAACTCTTGCTCACATTGCGCGGTAGCCATGGCCAGTAATTGCGGATCGGCCTGCGCTAGCGGCATCTGCAAGCCTTTGCGCGGAAAACGAATTTGGTTAAAGGCATTGTCATAGCTGATGCGCGAGCCCTGCACTTCGCGCCACTGCGAATGATGCTTAGCCGCGGGCACACTCAACCTCAACTCACCCATGAAGGTGCGGCCAGTAACTTGCTCACCACACACCAGCATTAACGTCATCAAGGCTTCGATGAAAAATGGCTGCAATTCGCCCAGAGGCACAGCTTCGTCGAGCTGCACCACGGCATCATCGCCCTCGCGAAATAAGCGCAGGGAAAACAAGCTGGTGCGCGTTCGAAAATAGCGTATCGATAAATCAATAGCGCCACCAATGGTGCGCGACGACAGCACGGCATAGCCCAAAAAACCATGGTTGCGCAGATTCAGTAAGCGTCCCAGATCGATCGCCAGCATAGGGCTTGGCGCCAGTGATTGAGCATTGCGCATAAGCTGCAAACACTGCGACCACGGCAGATGCTGATCGGCATTTAAACTTTCTAACTGAATCGGCGTGCCCGCTAGTACAGCATCGCTAGACAAGCCCAAGGCTTGCAACGCCACCAGCAGCTGCATCAGGTATTGCCCAGAAAGCGTGGCCTCTGCGGTATGGCGCGCTATCGTCATCAATGGCCTCAAATGACCGATTAAAGGCTTACCTTACCCTTCTTCCTAAAAGTGCAGCAAGGCATTGTTGCTGAACGGGCATCTTTCAGGCCTTTGAATTTTAACGCTGCGAGGAATACCGCCATGATTAGCAAAACGCCGATTCCCATTCGTGTCCGCCGCATGGATTACGCCATTCCGGAAATGCCGCGCTATTGGTACCGAAATAATCCGTGGATCACGCATTATATGAATGCGCTGTCGACTACATTCCCCGATGGCGAGCGCTTTTTTATCGACTCTGTACGTAATTTCCAAGGTCAGATTAAAGACCCTCAACTGCAAAAAGATATCCGCGCTTTTATTGGCCAAGAGGCAAATCATGGCAAAGAACATGAGGCCTTTAATCAAGCCTTGATCGATCAGCACCAACTGCCATTAGCGAAGAAAATTGAGTTTGTGAAAAACGCGCTGAAGTTCGCCAAGAAGCGCTATAGCGATCGCGAGCGACTCGCCATGACAGTGGGCTTTGAGCATTTCACCGCTATCTTAGCCAACCTCATGCTCGAGCAAGCCGACGTCATTGAGAATATCGATGGCATGGTGGGCGATATGTTTATGTGGCATGCCGTCGAGGAAACCGAGCATAAGTCGGTGGCCTATGATGTGTTCCAAGCGGTTGATGGCGACTATTGGCTGCGGGTTCGTGGCATGGCGCAAGCCACGTTCTTTTTCATGCTAGTCACACTGCGCATGCAACACAGCTTACTGAAGCACGATGGCAAACTCAGCGACTGGCGTAGTGCCTTAGGTTTTGCGAAATTCATGCTGTTTAAACCGGGCATGCTAACGCGCATTATTCCCGAGTATTTAGACTTTTACCGACCCAGCTTTCATCCATGGCAACACGATAATCGTCACTTGATTGAGCAGCGTATTGGGCAATTAAAAGCTAATGAAGTGCTAGCTCAGGTGGCCTAAGGCAGCACCATATTCACTGCGATCACCACGGCCAACACCATCGCTACCGCAAAGATAACGCCAGCAATGATAAAGCTACTGGCGTTATTGCTATTGAAGTCACGCTGACGATTAGCGTCAGTTTGCACGCCAAACCATGCGCGAAACACACTGACTAAAGCCTGTAATGGGCTAACTCGCGTTGGTTGCTGCTGATCGCTCATGCTGCCTCTCCAGATTAACGTGCACGCTTCACTCTATCGACTGCTCGCCACAAATACCATGCCGCTGCACTGCGATGTGGCCGCCAAGCCTCAGCCTCCAGTAAGAGCGCCTTCGGTGTCGGCTGGCGCTCTAATCCTTTCAGTAATCGCCAGCCCTCACGCACGCCAAAATCAGCCACTGGCATCACATCGGGTCGGCGTAGTGTGTGCATCAAAAACATTTGCACTGTCCATGGGCCGATACCCGGCAAGGCCGTAAGTAATTCGGTGAGCGCCTCATCACTAAGCGTTCTTGCCTGCGCCAAGGTCGGCACTTCGCCACTCACGGCCCCATATGCCAAAGCAATAATTGCTTTCGTTTTCGCCGCCGACAGCCCGCAACCTCTTAGTACATCGGGCTCAGTGGCCAGCACTAGCTCGGGTGATGGGTAAGCTGGGCCGTCGGCTTGGTCGTCATAAAGCCGCAAAAAGCGCCCGAAAATAGCTTCCGCAGCTTTGCCATGCACTTGCTGTCCCGCCACGGCACGCGCCAACGCCTGCCAAGGCTCACGCTCATCGCTAGCTTTAGTCGCTGAAGATTTAGCTGACAGCGGGCATGGCCCCATATCGTCGACTAGGGCGCACCAGTCGCTATCGACTTCGCGTAAAAACTTACATGCTGGCGTTAATGTGGGCATAGGCCATCCGAAAAGTTAGGTTAATCCGACGAGCACCAAGCAATTGGTGATAACCAGCCTTTAGTGGCAATACGCCATGAAAGTTAAGGCGTGATTCCCCACCCCAAACCACTACATCTCCGTGAGAAAGCAGTAAACGATGAGGTGTATCTTGGCGTGCCTTTCCACCAAATTGGAAGCTTATTGGCAGGCCAAGCGATATCGAAACTATGGGTGCCTGGAAGTCGGCCTCATCGCGATCTTGATGCAAACCCATTCCGGCACCAACAACGTAATCATTAATCACGCAGGAGTCGGGCTGAAAATTCGAATAACCCGCCTCTGCCGCAAAGCATTGTGCAAGCTGAAAAAATAGCTCTGGCATCGCTGGCCATGGTAGGCCTGTCTCAGGGTTGAAGGCTTCGTAGCGATATCCCTTGTGGTCACTGACCCAGCCCCAGCTACCAACAGCAGTTAGTGCTGAGGCCATATAAAAACCACGCTTTGTCATTGAGTGCCGGGTTGGAGTAAGTGCTAATAGGCGCTGCGTTTCCTGCCAAAGCTCAGCTGCATTTGCTAACGCCGCTCTTGGCAAATAGATCGCGCCGGGGGCAAATACTTGCGCTAAGCCACTTCCTATCGAAGCAGAATCATCAATTAAATTTAAAAAGCTCAACTGCGCGGGCGCAACATCACGAACCACATCGTCGGCTTTCGATAACTGCCCAACCTTCACGCCCAATAAGCGAATGCGCTGATCCAAAGCCACTCGCTTTAAGCATTGCCGTGCCCAATACCGTATCGTCTCGGCATCATCGCAGCTGTCGGTAATCGTTTGATCTCTCGTTACTGAACGAAAATCGGCATAGCGAATCTTAATGCTAATACAGCGCCCGACTCGCCCTTTGCGCTGCAAGTCAGCGGCTACACGCTGGCATAATTCTGCCAATGCTTGGCTTAGCTCTGCACGATCTTCTTTCGCCGATAAGTCACGAGAAAACGTGGTTTCGCGGCTCATCGATACCGGCTCACTGCGCGTTTGCACTGGCCGTTCGTCATGACCTTGCGCCACGTCAAACAGCCAGCGCCCACTGCGTTCACCAAAGGCTAACTGCAGTGTTTCCAACGGCGCTTGCCGTAATTGCTCAATTCGCTCATAGCCCATCGCGGCGAGCTTGGCAGCCGTTTTTGGGCCAATGCCGTTGATGCGTTTACAGGGCAATGGCCCAATACGCTCAGCCACCTCTTCAGCTCTCAACAGGCAAATGCCATTGGGCTTATTAAACTCGCTGGCCATTTTAGCGATGAGCTTATTCGGCGCCACACCGATGGAGCAGGTCAAACCAGTAGCGTCAAAGATCGATTGCTTTAATTCAGCGGCGATGGCCTCACCAGCATCTTCGGCCGCCAATGCTTGTTCGCTGATATCAACAAAGACTTCATCAATACCGCGATCCTCCATGATCGGTGCCAATTCGCGAACGGCGGCCTTAAAGCGGTTGGAATAGTCTTTCACCACGGCAAAATCGACCGGCAATAAAATCGCCTGCGGGCATAGGCTAGCGGCGCGCTGCAGGCCCATGGCCGAGCCCACACCAAACTGGCGAGCCTCATAGGTAGCCGTGGTAATAACACCTCGGCCGCGATAGTCACGCAGGCGCGCAAAGGCGTCGAGCGGGATGGTCTCAGGGCCGGCTAAGTGCACATGGGTACTTATACTTTCAGCGTCAACTTGGCTACCAAAAACACTAGCCTTAGAGCCGCCAATAACCACAGGTAAGCCCTTCAGCTGCGGATAGCGCAGCAACGTCACGGAGGCAAAAAAAGCATCCATGTCGATATGCGCTATACGCCGCAGAATGGGGGTTTGAAGGCTCAGAGTGCTGACTCAAACGAAAAATGGGAATGACTATGCTACGGCATAAGCATTCCCATCGCATCACGCAAAAATGACGCTATTTTACTTTCCAACCACCTCATACACGCTGGTAGTACCACTGACTTCATGGCCGGTAATAAGCAAAGGCTTACCCGTTGGTGACAAGGCACTTGGTACAAATGCCAAGCCTTCCGCACCTAAGTCACCAGACGCTGCAGCTGGCTTCGCTACCGAAAAATCACGCGTATTTAAGTAGTCCTGAAATACAGGATTTCTTGGATCGCTAATGTCGAAAGCCATGACACCACCCACACGCTCAAGACCTAAAAAGGCAAAGGTTTTACTACCAATCTGCCCGAGCACTATGCCTTCTGGCTCTGGACCTTTGTTATCGCTACGGTCATTAAGCGCAACCTTGTCATGCCCACTATTAAAGAAGCTCTTACACAGTGTGTCGCGCAAAACACCCGCTTTGCATAAGTCGCCGCCGGTGTACTGCTCAATGAAATCGCCTGAGTCCCAGACCAAAGCACCGGTATTGCCAGAAAATACGCTCATGCTGCGAGCGCCAAACGAATACACATTGTCATACATCAAGCGTGTGTCAGCTTTTATTGTATTCACATCGGCTAGTTGGCCTTGCTTGGTATAGAGCTTGGGTGTGCCATCGACATTGCGCTGATAGCCTTGTGTCCACGTCACGTTGAGACGACCAAGCACTTCATTCGCAAGACAATTACCTGGCGAGGTCTGACTCGCGCCGCAATAAGCAAATGTTGCAGGGTTAAGAATTGCACCACCCGCTAGGCTGGCTAGGTCTTTGGGTGGACTTGCAAAGATCGCATTTGATTCGCTAAACAATTTATTAACACGGATCTCCTCAACAAAGTCTCCCCACTCCCGTGCATCGCCTTCGTTTGCAGTGATGACGTAATCAACACCGTTAAGCTGATGCAAGGCAATAGCATCAGGCTGATACATGCCCAACACGCCCGGATGCAATGCAATGGAAACTCCTAGGTCTTTGTCATTAGCAGCGAAGCCACTCCCCATCAAACCGTGATCCTTAAAGCCCAATGGCAGGACTTTACTTACACGGGCAGTGGCTAGATCAATCACCGCCAAGGCATTATTTTCTTGCAAAGAAACATAGGCTGTTTTGCTGTCTGGGCTCACCGCAATGTATTCAGGTTCAAGATCTTGCGCGACAGTTGCGTTACGACCAAAGATGCGTACCCCTTGCTGGCGCAGTAGCTGAACTTGATCATTAAAGGCACGGAAGCTAGCCGTACGTAAGCTCAACTTCGATGGCAGGCTGACATCAATAACCGAGACACTGCCTTCAGGATCTGTCGCATAGTCATCTGCTGGCTCACCTTCGTTGGCCACCAGTAATTGCGAGCCATTAGGCGTGAAAACCAGCATGTCTGGCTGCGCCCCTACCTCGATAAAATCCAATAACGCTAAGTCACTAGCGCGATATAGTGCGACGAAACCAGGGTCTGTTTTCGGGTTTGATTCAATTGCTATGGCCACTAGGCCATTTTTTGACGCTACGCTGTTCACTACAGCATTCGCTGGAATGCCGTTAATGTCGCTAACACGCAAAGTTGACAATAGCTTAGGACTGGCGGGTACGCTTAAGTCCAACACATCCAACGCACCTTTTTCAGAATTGACCACAAAGCCACGCTTACTAACGATATCAACTGCTGGGATCTCGGCAGCACTTTCGCCAAAAACTCCGCTCTCATAACGCCCTAAAAAATTCATCTGAATGCGACTGGGAGTTTGCTCTGCGACAGCATCCACAGGCTCATTAGTAGAGCCTCCACCGCAAGCACTAAGCAAAATGGCAGCTGCAATTGAGGTAGGTGCAAGGAGATTTCTAAGCATGGTGCTGTCACCTTTAATTAAGATGACAGCACCATGCCGTACAAAAATGACAACTGAGTGAATCAGTCATCAATTAACGATGTAGATCACCATCGCGCTCAGGCTGATACAGCACCTCTTCAATACGCACCTTCAATACGCCAGCACCAGGCTTTGGCCACTCAATTTCATCTCCTTGCGACAGGCCTAATAGCGCGCTGCCAACCGGTGCAAAAATTGAGATCGTATGGCCACTGCTATCGGCGTTTTTTGGATACACCAAGGTCAAAGTGAACTCCTCATTTGAGCCATCGACCTTAAATCGCACGGTTGAGTTCATTGTCACCACGGTGGGTGGCATATCTTCAGGGTCAACAATATCAGCGCGGCCTAGCTCAGACTCCAGCGCATTACGACCAGGGAAGCTCTTGGCATCAGGCGAAGCCAATAAGGCATCTAAGCGATCGGCATCGAGTGAAGACACAATCAAACTTGGTTTAGTAGTCACAGCACACACTCCTGTATGAACACATAACAATCAAAAAAAAGGCCTGCATCTGCAGGCCTTTTTTAACTGCGGATTTCGTTTATTGAGTAACTGGAATTTTACCAATTTTGGCTTGCCAGATTTTCGGTGCCGTCTCATGCACTGAATTACCCTGCACGTCCACCGCGACACTCACCGGCATATCTTCGACTACAAATTCGTAAATCGCCTCCATGCCAAGATCCTCAAAAGCCACTACTCGCGAATGACGAATAGCTTTAGATACTAAATACGCTGCACCACCGACGGCCATCAAATACGCTGCCTTATGCTTTTTAATGGCAGCGATACCAGAAGCACCGCGCTCTGCCTTACCGATCATGCCGTAGAGGCCAGTTTCAGCCAGCACAGTGTCGGTAAATTTGTCCATACGGGTGGAAGTTGTTGGGCCGGCTGGTCCAACAACCTCGTCACGCACAGGATCAACGGGACCAACGTAGTAAATAAACTTACCCTTCAAATCGATAGGTAATTTCTCACCCTTGGCAAACATTTCCACCATGCGCTTATGCGCAGCATCTCGACCAGTGTACATGGTGCCAGTGAGCAATAAAGTATCACCGGGCTGCCACTCAGCAATTTCTGCTGGCGTCACGGTATCAAGGTTCACGCGCTTAGATTTTGAGGCATCAAAGGTAAGCTTAGGCCAGTCTTCCAACTTCGGCACAGGCATCTCAGCAGCGCCGCTACCATCGAGGACAAAATGCACATGGCGTGTGGCCGCGCAGTTTGGAATCATCGCCACCGGCAGTGAAGCTGCATGCGTTGGATAGTCCAAGATTTTCACATCAAGCACCGTGGTCAAGCCGCCCAAGCCTTGCGCACCAATACCTAGCGCATTGACCTTTTCAAACAGCTCTAAGCGCAGCTCTTCAACGCGATTTTGCGGGCCACGCGCAATCAGCTCATGAATATCAATCGGGTCCATCAACGACTCTTTCGCCAACAGTGCAGCCTTCTCGGCTGTGCCACCAATGCCGATGCCGAGCATGCCTGGTGGGCACCAGCCAGCGCCCATCGTAGGCACCGTTTTCAGCACCCAATCAACAATCGAATCCGATGGATTGAGCATGACCATTTTCGATTTATTTTCTGATCCACCGCCTTTAGCTGCCACGGTGATATCGAGCTTGTCGCCAGGCACGATGCTGTAATGAATCACTGCAGGCG
>NZ_CEYEMI010000019.1:23893-40454 GCF_982810325.1 Paraperlucidibaca sp. | reverse complement strand
AATCTGGCTAGACAAGGCCACATCTTGCAAGGTAGCGATATCGAAGCCTTTGCCAGGCCGGCCATCACTGCCATCCATGCGACGCTCAGCTTGCAGCAAACATAGCCGCGTGCGTAGAGTGCGCTCCGCATTTTCATCGCCAATGATGCGCGCGAAGCCAGTTAATGGCTGATCGGCGTTAGTTAACCAATAGCTATCGTTGCAGTTGGTGACATAGTCATCGCGGGTAAGGGTTGGAAGATTTTTTGCACCAAAAATACCAGGCGCCGGTGCATCATCATCAGTCAACCACTCACAAGATGAGCGACTGCCATCTAGCAGTGGCAAGCCCGCGGCGACCTGATCAATGACCAAACTTAATGGCAAGGCTTTGCAGCTCGCCACTAAGCTGTCGGGCACATTCGGCACCACAGTGACATCGCCATAATAAACTTTGCCGCCAGGGCCGCTAGCTACTGTATTTACCCATGGCACGCCGAGCTGCTGCGCTTGAGTTGCAATAAAATCATCAAGACTGGTGGCTTCGTTCCATCGGCCAAACTGATTAATTAATCGATCATTTTCTAAGTTCGCATCGCGCATGCTGTAAGCCAGCGCTGGAGTCCACGCCAAAACGGGCACACCAGAAGCACCAACAGTGATCATTGGACCGAAATGGCTTTTATACAGCGTGCGCTTACGCTCAGTAATTTGACCATCAGCGTTTTTAACTTGAATAGTTAGCGGCACTGCGGTGAGGTCTCGAATCTCGCCATCGTAAATATATTGCGTGGCGTTGAGCGGATTCAGCTTAAGTTCATACAGCGTGAAACGGTAGGCGGTGGAAACCGTGTGGCTCCAGGCGACGTTTTTATTGAAGCCTATGAGTACCGCTGGCACGCCATAAAGTGACGAACCCATGATGTCGAACTGGCCGGGAATGGTGTTGTGCGACATCCATAAGCGCTCAGTGCCGGACCACGGAAAGTGTGGGTTGCCGTAGACAATCGGATTACCGGTGGTACTGCCATCCTTGCCAAAGGCGTACATATTGCTGCCAAAGCGTTCGTGTTCTTGCAGGTCAGCAAAACCACCGGGGGCAGCAGCCAAGGCTTGCTGCTTTTGCGCTAACTCAGCGGCCGAGCCTGGCGCATAAGGTGTGGCTCGTAGCGGTGTTTCTATTTGCGCCACCGGCAGGCCTAAGCCGCTCAGCACATCTAACAATGGTGAGAGCAGATCTCCTAATGGGCCGAAGCCATTACTACCGCCGATGGGTAGCGGCAGGCTGTTTAAACCTGGCGGCTGAGCACTGGCAATTTCATTGACAAATACTGAGCTACTCGCCAACACCGATAGGCGTACAAAACGGCGATACATATCATCCACGGCAATGGGCTGTAGCCACTCACCCTCGGCACAGGCCAAATGGCGGCCGGGATGCTGCCCTGTCTTTAGCTCACTCATATAACGGTTAAAGCCGACGGTCCAGCCTTTCACTAGTGTCTTAAAGCGCGGAATAGTTTTCGCCTCGGTGCGCTTTATTGCTGCCTCATCGGCAATGAACTTCCAAAAGAAATCACTAGACACATTGTCAGCTACGCTGCCATTGGCGCGAATAGAGTAGGTGCCGTCAGGGCCGAAATAGCGCGAGCGCTCACCACGAATGGTGACGAAGTCGTCCATCATGACGCAAAGATTGTCTTCAGCGAAGGCATAGCCTTGGCCATAGCCTAAGCTGCCAAAATCACGCGCGGTGATGTGCGGAATGCCCATTTCAGTTCGAACGATTTCGGCTGAGTATGAGCCCTCTCGTGCTGAGCTATTGCCAGCAGTGCTTGAGCTACCGCCGCAGGCCGATATAAGTGCTGCACCAAATACAATCGGCAAAATGGCCGAAATACGGGCAAGATTCATGATCAGCCTCATTTGTTATTATTATGTAACTACCGACAGTAATTCAGCCTTTAGCAGCGCGCAAGTAAAGACAGTTCAACTTACTCGTAGTATGCTAACTGCGCTCTGGGGATGACATGGCTTCGACGTTGGTTATGAAGCCCGCAGGTGCATGCGGAGAGTGAGTTGCCTCTCCTAAATCAACTTCTCAAACAAATAGTCGCAAACGACGAAAACTACGCACTAGCCGCTTAAATCCGGCTTATGACCAAGCTTGCATGCCGATATGCGGGGGCGGTCAGCGCAAAAAATATCGGATCGCTACATGACTTGCCGCGCGTCATGATGCTAAAACCCAGTGGATCGCTTGCCGCACCCTGTCTCTCGGGCCGCGCTGAGTTAAAACAATTGAGAAGACTAAGCATGTAGATCCGAGGGTAGAGTGCTGACGGACGCGGGTTCGATCCCCGCCATCTCCACCAAACAAAGCAGCAATTAAATCAGCCAGTTAGAGAAATCGAGCTGGCTTTTTTATGCCCGAAAATCTTTTGCCGCACTAAGGAAATGCAGTCATGACCACTTTTCACGCTAGTTGTAGCTGCAATCAACTCACCTTACAGTTTTCGCAGGCTCCGCGCTTTCAGCTGGTTTGCCATTGCAATGACTG
Organism: Paraperlucidibaca sp.; assembly: GCF_982810325.1. Classification (NCBI taxonomy): domain Bacteria; kingdom Pseudomonadati; phylum Pseudomonadota; class Gammaproteobacteria; order Moraxellales; family Moraxellaceae; genus Paraperlucidibaca; species Paraperlucidibaca sp. Next base: position 37,915 of record NZ_CEYEMI010000019.1, on the reverse strand, counting down.
CCGGAAAATTACTGGCGAGGCGTATTTGTCTGGGGCATTTTTTGCGGCCGAGCCAGAGGCTATTCGTGGCGAGTCGTTAGTGGAAACAGGGGTTGGCGGGTCGGGCAAGCCAAGACATAACCATCGCTGCAAAAGCTGTGGCGACTTTATTTTCGCTGAGATAGAGGCACTGCAAGGCATTGTTGCGGTGAATGGCAAGCTGTTGGAAATGCCCTTCAAATTCGAACCTCAGGCGCATGTTTGGGTGAGTCAGAAGTTGCCAGAAGTAATCATCCCAAAAGATGCCATGGTGTTTGAGCGACGGCCGGCCCTGAGCCTGGTCATGCCAGAGGCTCCCAAGCCGGCTTGAGTGCCGGCAGACCCATATGCCTAGTCTTCGCGACCATGCGCCTGAGCTGATAACTGCTCGGCTGAGACGCGTACGAAGGTGGAGTCGCCAATGGCAGTAAGCACATCGCCAGCATAAACCTCACAGACCACCCGAGTTTTGCGACCAAGCTCACCCTCAACTTTGGCGCGCAATGTAAGCGACACACCCATTGGCGTTGGCTTGATGTACTTGATGCCTAAATAGCCCGTAACGCAGTCTATGCGCGGCAGGCTCGATGGCTCTCGGCCTTCCTCGCGGTAGTGATAGGCCATCGCGGTCCAGTTTGAGTGGCAGTCGATGAGCATGGCGATTAGGCCGCCATAGACTAAGTCTGGCCAGCCACAGTATTTCTCATCGGGCAGATGCTCAGCGACGATATGCACACCGTCTTCATGCCAACGGCTTTTTAGGTGCAGGCCATTGGGGTTGCTACCACCGCAGCCATAGCAAACGCCATGGGGTGCGGCGAGATCTTGTAATGCCGTAATCATAAAAACATCTCTTAACTGACCCGATAAGCGTCGCGTGGCGGATTGCGCGTGAGCCAGCGATAGCTCAGCGTAAAGCCCGGCCAACTGGCGCTATTGTGGCCATTATCATCGATATACCAACTACGGCAGCCGGCCCAAACGCTATTGGCTAGGCGCACTTGCACAGCACTGGTGAAATTCTCATAGCGGCCTTCATTGACTTCAATGCAGCGGCCATTCTCCTGCACCAAGCGGGCGCGACAGGTCATGATATGTGCGATCTGGCTTTCTAACATGTAGACGATGGAGTTATGGCCAAGGTTGGTATTGGGACCATAAAGCATGAAGAAGTTAGGGAAGCCCGGCACCGACATGCCGAGATAAGCTTTTGCACCCTGCTGCCAAACATCTTTTAAATCTAAGCCAGCTCTGCCGCTTACTTTCATTGGCGCGAGAAAGTCGGTGGCGGCAAAACCAGTGCCATAAATCAGCACATCAGCGGGATGCACATTGCCGTCGCTAGTTTCAACACCGGCAGCCGTAATCTGACTCACCGCCGTGGTGATTAAATTTACGTTATCTCGGCTCATCGTTGCTAAGTAGTCGCTGGAGAGCAAAATACGTTTGCAGCCGATGGCGTAGTCTGGCGTTAGTTTTTCGCGTAATAAAAGATCGGGCACCTGCTTTTTCAGCAACGATTTAAATGGCAAACCAACCGCAACCTTAAGCAGGCTTTTCATGCGTGTGAAAGCCAAAGCGCGGGACTCATACTTCAAATAAATACCGCCGCGGTACAGCGACATAGTTTTTGGCGCGCGCTTAAAAACCCACTTCTCCACGCCGCTATACGGCCGGTCGGGCCGCGCCATCATATAGGCAGGTGAGCGCTGAAACACACTCAGCTTGGCCACGCTAGGAGCAATCGCCGGCACAAACTGAATCGCCGATGCGCCGGTGCCGATGACCGCCACGCGCTTACCAGAGAGATCAAGGTCATGACGCCAATGCGCTGAGTGAAAGGACTCACCTTTAAACGCTTCGATGCCTTTGAGCTTGGGATAAATGGGTCGGCTGAGTTGGCCTGTCGCATTGACCACCATGCGTGCTTGCAGCACCTCGCCACTAGCCAACGTGATATGCCAAATGCTGCTGGCGTCATCAAAGCGCATTGCCGCCACTTCTACCTCGCAACGCAGATGCCGGCGCAGGTCGTACTTATCGGCACAATGGCGCAAGTAAGCGTAAATCTCGGGCTGGCGTGCAAACACATGCGACCAGTTCGGGTTCGGCTCAAACGAAAATGAATACAGGTGCGAAGGCACATCGCAAGCCGCGCCAGGGTAGGTGTTGTCGCGCCATACGCCGCCCACATCAGCGGCTTTTTCTAAAATAACGATGTCATCGACACCTTGTTTTTTCAGCGCGATGGCCATGCCCAAGCCACCAAAACCTGCGCCGACAATTACAACTTCGTGGATCTTACTCATGCCTTTACTCGCGACTGGCCGGTGATTAAGTCGTAGGCTTTTTCGGCAATCATCATGGTAGGCGCATTGGTATTACCACCAATGATGCTGGGTATCACCGAGGCATCGACAATGCGCAAACCTTGCATGCCATGCACGCGCAGCTCGGGGTCGACCACAGCCATATCATCGAGGCCCATTTTGCAACTGCCCACGGGGTGATAAACAGTGTCAGAACGCTCGCGCAAAATTTGGCGAATATCATCGTCGGTTTTCACATCGGCGGTGAACATGTCTTTGGTAAATAGCTCGGCTAGCGCCGGAGCATCCATAAGTTTTTTCGTAAGCTTATAGCCCTCTACCAGCTTCTCCACATCATCCGGATCTTGGAGAAATGCCGGATCAATGAGTGGTGCATCGAGCGGATTTGCACTGGCCAAGGTCACACTGCCGCGACTTTTCGGGCGCAATAAACAGACGTGGCAGGAGAAGCCGTGGCCAGCGTGAAATTTGCGCGCATGATCATCGACCAAGGCGACAACAAAGTGCAGCTGAACATCGGGCTGAGGGCTATCGGTGCTGATTTTTAAGAAGCCCCCGCCTTCGGCAAAGTTCGATGTCATAGCACCACGACGCTCACTTCGATAACGCCGAATCTCTTTCAACATGCGAAAACTGCCTTTCAGCGACAGCCCCAAGGCATCTAAGCTTTTGGTTTTATAGCCAAAAATAAAGTCTGGATGGTCATGTAAGTTTTGCCCAACGCCAGGCAAGTCTTTCAAGACAGGAATGCCATGCTTCTGCAGTTCAGCAGCCGGGCCAACACCCGAGAGCATGAGTAATTGCGGAGTTTGAAAAGCACCTGCTGCTAAAATTATTTCTTTATTTGCACGAATCACGCGGCGCTTACCGTTTTGCATAATCTCCACGGCAACGGCACGCTTGCCATCAAACTCGAGCTTCAGCGCCTGAGCTTTGATCTCTACGGTAAGATTTGGCCGTTGCGCCATCACTGGTAAAACATAGGCCTGCGCCGCACTACAACGCTGGCCATCTTTTTGCGTGACTTGGTAAAGGCCAATGCCCTCTTGGTCGGCACCGTTAAAGTCATCGTTCCATTTAAAGCCGGCCTGCTCAGTGGCTTTCTTATAGCGCGCATGAACTGGATTATCTGTGCGTAAGTCGCAGACAGACAGCGGCCCACTATTGCCATGAAACGCATCGTGAATACGCTCGTTGTTTTCGCTAAGGCGGAAGTACGGCAGCACGTCATCATAGCTCCAGCCAACATTACCCATGGCTGCCCACTGGTCGTAATCGTCGCGATGGCCGCGGATATAAGCCATGGCATTAATCGCCGACGAGCCACCCAAGGTTTTTCCACGCGGCTGATAGCCCTTGCGGCCATTAAGCCCAGACTGAGGCACTGTCTCGAAGGCGTAGTTTTTGATTTTTGTTGGCAGAATAGCCACTGTTGCCGCTGGCACTTCCACTAAAGTGCCCGTACCACCATCGCCGGCCTCTAGTAAGCACACAGTTATCGCTGGATCTTCGCTTAATCGGCCCGCGAGCGCGCAGCCGCCTGAACCACCACCAACAATGACATAGTCAAACATCGTGCCGCCCTCGTGATTTTTCTATCAGGCAGAACTTAGCAGTTTTCACTATGGCTGGGCGATGTAAACCAACAAAAGGTTGATATAAACGTATTAAAACGGAGGCGGCTTAGTCTTGCTCGCCAGCCACTTTGACAATGCATTCAACTAGATGCTCAATCCCCTGCATCAGTTCTTCGGAGCTTAAGGTGCTGACATCCCACATACGATCGACTTTACGCGCCTCAGAGCCTAGGCTGTCGTAACCAATGAGCCCCGCAGAGCCGGCGATACCATGAATGCTGCGTTTGAGATCAGCGGGCCACGAAGCTTGTGGTAATTCGCGGGCCTCGGCCCACGCGGTAAGCAACTCAGGGACACGAGTCTGCCAAAAATGTGTACGGAAGCCGGCAACTAGAGCCAGCCATTCCTCGTCATTTTCAAGGTCGATCTCGTTTGACATTTTCCCAGCAGCTCCGTACTTGATCTACAAGCTTAGCGGGTATGAACGGTTTTGTAAGCACTTCATCGACGCCAAGCGCGCGCCATTGCGCGATATCTGCTGGCTGTATTTTTGCAGTCAGAAAGCAGATTGCTAGCTTTTCTATGGTCGGCATTGCTCGCATTTCGGCAAGCGTTTGCACACCATCCATGCCCGGCATCATCACATCAAGCAAGATAATATCGGGCAAATAACCATCGCGCAGCAAGGCTAACGCCTCTTGGCCAGATGATGCAGCACACACAGTAAAACCACCCAACCGCTGCAAAATCAAACTAACCAGTGCGCGGATATCAGGCTCATCATCGACCAGTAAAACTTGCTGTAGCGACATGCCTAACCTCATTAAATTCTGCTATTTGCCCTACCTGTACCTAAAAAGATATTGGTGATTATTATTATGCAATCATGGGCGTGCTGAGATCATTGACCATTGGCGCAGGTGTCTTCTTTAAAAGCTCAATGTAAAATACCGACCCGTTGGGCTTTCGTGGCTCATAGCCAACTCGTGCCTGCATGCTTTCGGCAAGCGCCTTGGTAATGGCCAAGCCTAAGCCTGTCCCACTACGCTGACGCGTATCTGAAGAATCGAGCTGTGAAAACTTAGCAAATAGCTGAAACCACTTCGCCTCTGGAATACCGACACCTCTGTCCATTACTGAAATGCGTGCATACGGCCCGCAATCACTCACGACAACATCGACCATCGAGTTTTCAGGCGAGAACTTGGCAGCATTCGAAAGGAAATTAGCCAGTACCTGTTGCAAGCGCGCACTATCAACCATGACTTCATCGGAGCAGCTACCGCTATATTGATAGTTCACACCGAACTGCGACGCATAGCTCGAGTTCAAGCTGATGCTCTCGGTCACAATAGGTGCCAGCTCATGCGCCTCAATTTCCATCTCGATACTGCCCGAGACCAACTTATCCATGTCCAGCAAGTCATTAATGAGATAGCTCAAGCGCTGACTATTTCGCTGGGCAATGGTTAGTAGCTTTTCTTGATCGGCATTCAACTCGCCCAGCACACCCGTTACAACCATATCTAAAGAGCCGACAATGGCAGTCAGTGGTGTGCGTAGCTCATGGCTGACTGTAGAAATAAACTCTTCTTTCATTCGCTCAACACGGCGGCGCTCAGTAATGTCGCGCACCACCACGACCTGCCTGGATTCAACCAAGTTAGAAAGCTTTGCTATTTGCACTTCCATCCAGAAATGACTGCCATCGGCGCGACGGCCCTCGATCTCAGGCAGTGGCAATAGCGAACCTGTGCGGTCAGTGCGCATAAACAACGCTTGGCGAGGCAGTGAGGCACTCTGAGGCAGTAAAAGCTTAAGTGACTGATTCTGTACTTCATGCTCAAGGTAGCCAAAGAGCTCTTCTGCCGCATGATTAAAGCTTTCAATCTTGCCTTCGGCATTAATCGTGATAATCGCGTCTACCACTGTATCGACAACGGTTTGCAATTGGTGCTCGCGCTCGAGCAAGCGTTGCTGAGCTGCATGGCGCGAGCTAAAGTCCTGAATATGCGAAATAAAATATAGCGGCTCTTGTTCGTCATCACGCACTAAAGACACACTTAGCAAGGCATATACCGTAGAGCCATCGCTATGAATATAGCGCTTCTCTAACTGATAGGATGAGATCACACCCGATAGACACTGCTGCACTAGCTCTAGATCAGCACCCAAGTCATCTGGATGCGTAATGTGCTGAAAATCAGTTTTCAATAAGTCATCGTGGCTATAGCCCAATATTTCGCAAAGTGAAATATTCACCTCTAGCCAGGTGCCATGAGGTGAGACTATGGCCATGCCATGTGCGGCAGTGGCAAAAGCATTAAGAAAGCTGAGCTGGCTGATAGAGAGCTGTCTCTTCAGTGCTGAGTACTCCGAAATATCATTCGCTATTGCCATATAGCCATTGATACGACCTTTCGCATCATGCAGCGCGGTAATCGTTAAGCTTACGCGTATGCGGGTCCCATCTTTTTTTATGTATGTCCATGCACGCGTTTCATGACCATGAATTCGCGCTGCTCGAACAAAAATTTCAAACCCGCTAACAGCCTCACCAAATGTGCACTCTAAAGCACGTCCGTGATCACTAACCTCATTAGCATCATGAAGGATGGCGGGTGTCTTTATGCCCACAAGCTCATCAGCACGATAGCCAAGCATTGCCTCTGCGCCACTATTAAAAAGCGAAATAATGCCATCTAGACGAGTAGCAATAATCGCCACGGCAGTTGAGCCACGAATAATTGCCGCATTAAGCGCTTCCTGATGCATCGCGTTGGATTTTTTAGCTCTCCAACGCGATATAAATGACCACATAGTCATTAGCCTGGCTCGTGATAGAGATGTAGATTATCAATCACAGCGACTGCAGTGCTGTGCAAGCGTGTTGTCATAAGGTAAAACGCTGTAACAGCACATCATTACCAATACCCCTAAGGATCGTTTATGACAAGCAGTGCCTCACCGCAAACCCTATCCGTGTTTGATGCAATAACTCAGCGTCGATCTGTACGCGGTTACTTAAACACTGCAGTTCCCGAGAGTGTTCTTCGCTCAGTATTCGAACTAGCCCAAGCTGCGCCTTCAAACTGCAATGTGCAACCTTGGCAGGTTTATGTCGCCTCCGGCGCTACTCGCGACAGCTTGCGTGAGCGCATGAGCACGGGCGCAATGACTGGCCGCGCCATGACGCCCGATATTGGCTTTATGCCATCGACTTCAGGTGAGCATAAAAACCGCCAATATGCCTGTGCGGCGGCACTCTATGGCGCAATGGGTATTGCCAGAGAAGATAAGCTTGGCCGCATGAAAGCCACTCTGCGCAACTTCGAGTTTTTCGATGCGCCGCACGTCTGCTTTATTGGCATGGATAAAAGTTATGGCATCCCAATGGCACTTGATGTTGGTATGTATGCGCAAACATTGATGCTGTCCATGCACGCACACGGTTTAGGCAGCTGCGCTCAGGGCTCAATGGGCTATTATCCAAATGATGTGCGCCAAGCCTTCGGCATCAATGATGACATACAGATTCTCTTTGGCATTTCGTTTGGCTACGAAGATCCAAGTATTTCAGCCAATGCGACGCGAACCGTGCGAGCGCCACTGAGCGAAAGCGTGCAATTTAATAATGCTCCAGTCACATTTTCCGAGGCCTCGGTTTAGGCCAAGCCCATTACTGAGGAGCGATTCATCATGACTGATGACGCCAATGCCGAAAAAAAGCCACGCAGTAATGCTGCGACTAAGCCTGCCGTGAAAACGACAAAGGCAGCGGCCGGCTCAGTGCAAAAGCCTAGCGCACAAGTTGCGACTCCAAAGACGAAAGCTCCGGCCAAAAAGCCCACGATTGAGCCCCTTGAAGTAGAAGCTATCGCTGAAATTGAACCTGAGACTGCCGCTGTAGAGCCGCCGCCCGTACGCAAAAATCGGTCGCTATTCGATGCCGCTGACGATGTCCGCATGTCTGCCATGCGCGTTATGGGCTCCGCTCGTGGTGCTGCTGAGCAAGCACGCTATGTTGCAACAGAAGCCGCTAAGGAGGTTGCTAGCATGGCCAGTGAAACTGCAAAAAGTGCCGCCGAAATGGCCAATGAAAGTGCGCGTAATGCGCTGCAACGAGCCTCGCGAAGCGCGCAGGTTGTTGCTCAACTTGCCGAAGATGGCGCCAAAATGACCGCAAAGCTGGCCAACGACTCTGCCAAAGCTGCCGGCCAAATGGCACGTGAAGTCGCTCTACAAATGGCACAAGCCTATCTTCGCAAGTCGACCATTACGTTGCCACTACCAGAAGCACTGATCAATAAGCAGATGCGCAACCTTGCCGACCGCCATGCCAGCGTCGATTATCTCGCTATTTACTGTGGCGATGATCGCGTTACTGTCGCCATCGACGGCCACCACAACCGGCTCGTCTACACCATCGAACTGAAATTCGATGTCTTGGAGTGCAAAGTCTCACGCAATGCCCAATATATTCGCGTGCGGCAAGTTGACGAGACACTTGATGCGCAGTTTAGACAAACCAACTTTGTCGCCAACTGGATGACGAAGCAGGTAGGGCGTGGCGCATTTTTTGTTGCCAATCGGCTGCCGACCAAGTCACCTGTAAATCAACTCATGCAAGATATTCCTGGCGTGGAACGTGAAGGCCCACGACTTTGGCGCATCAATCTACAAGAGTCCGACCTTGGCGGCTTGCTGCAAAATCGCTCATGGATGGTCGATAAATTATCAAACCTCACGGAGTTCGCCTCGCTACCCGGCTTGAGCACGTTAATCGGCAGCCAAGAGCTACTGATGCAGCTGGTCAATCAGTTTGAGATCCGCGATGTCCGCGTTCGCCCTGGCCGACTTGAGCTGCTCGTCGGCATCGCTTCGACTAACTAATCACTGATGATTTTTGACAATAAAAAAGGCTCCTTATCGGAGCCTTTTTTAACTGCACTTACAAAGCATTAGCTGATTATACAGCCAGGCTAATTACAGACCTTGCTTCACCAGCTTCTTCAAACCAGCACGAATAGGCGAACCCAGCGCCAGCTTCACTAGCCAGCCTGTACCAGGCAACGCTGAGTCAAAATCGATGGTGTAGTGCAAGTGCGATGATTTGTTATCGCCAGAAAAACGCATGATGCCCAAATGATTTTTCACCGGGAAGCCGCCACGGGTAATGGTGTATTCAATCAGCTTATTTTTCTCAGCCTTGGTAACCGTTTCTTCCAAAGACACACCGCCGGGCAGCGTCAGCTTGCGAACTGAGCCGACACCGTTAACGCCAGCCTTGCCATCTTTAATACGGCGAATTTTTGCCGGCAAGATCAGGCCTAAGTTTTCGTGGTCGCTCAAATAGCTGTAAAGCTTATCGACTGAAAAGGGGAAGTTTTGAACTATATCAACACGATTTGCTGGCATAAATACCTCTCTAAATAATGGGCGGTTAAGCGCACATGCTTTGAAAATAACCGTGGTCAGATTAGCACATGACGCACTAAAGCTGACAACACCGGTTGTCGATACTCATCACTCTCATTAGCCAAATGATGGCCTGCACCTGGCACCATGATGGCGCGCTCCACATACGTTCTTTTCTCGATAAAACCTAGGTTATAGCGCCAGTCCACGGTGTCATCGGCTTCGCCCTGTACAAGCGAAATGGGGTAGCGGCATGCCGGCAAAGATTGTAAATGCTTATCCCAGCGTATCATCGCTCCAACCCATTTCAGCGGAACTTCGCGCAGCTGAAAGGGGTCTTTATGCCAGATCAAATCAATAAACTCAGGGTCATGGCTACTGTGCTTAAAGTGGCGAGGAACACTGCGCTTAAAACGGCCTAATAGCGTATAGGCGGTAGTGACTTGACGCCATTTGGTGATGCGGACTAGCGGCGCCCAGAGCTGCACACGTGCGAAGTATGGGCGCTGGCCATTGGCCAATGACGATAAAATATGATCAAACAAAATTCCGCCACCCGTACTCTGGCCGACCGCCACCCAAGGCTTGGGCAATTGCGGCGAAAGCACCGCAATAAGATCGCGCAATACTTCCTGGTAATGGCTGAAGTCGTCAATTTCGCTAGGCTTACCTGACGATAAGCCGTGGCCAGGCAAGTCGATAACCACCACCGCGTAACCTTGCGCTAACCCGACACGAATGGGGTGAGTAAATAAACCCGCATGGTCAAAGTAACCGTGCAAAATCAGCAATGTACCGCGTGGCTTTATCGGTGCTTCCGGCAGAAATACCTGCGTGGCAATATCATAGCCCCACGCCTCAATCGTGCCGATGTCATGGCGCGTAGGGTGTGGCGCCTCAAGGCTCAATCGGTCTAGGCCATAAAATCGAGCGTAATCTGCCAAGGCCTCAGGCCATGGCGCACGCACGTCTAAATCCAATGGTTTTAGTGCGCGGCGCGCGGCTGTCGGCGTAAAGCTGGTCACACTCACTCCTTAGATAGGCAAAGGCAACAATGCTCGTAATGGCCCCAATGGGCTACTGGACACTGGGGCAGCCCGCAATACACCTTCAGGCGTTGCCGGCCCTTGGGCTTTAATAATGGCCTCTTTTGATTGTTCTGTCCGCTCCCAAGTGCGCAAAAAACCCTCAGCTGAGTTAAATACATCCTGCAAATCTTGCGCACTGCCCTCAAGCTGAACCTCACGCACAAAACCGCTCATCATTCCGTAATGGGCGCTGCCATCCTCATCTAAACTCCACGTACGACCACGGCCCTGATCATCGCGCTCTTCTGGCTGATCAAAACGCACACTCAGCGGCTTGAGCGCTTGCATGGCTGGCAGCTTACTCATAAATTCATTATCAAATAAGCGGTAGGGGTACGTTACCTCTTTGCCTTTGGCGATATTGCTGCGTGGGCTGGCTTGTGCCGATAAACCATTGGTGTCGGTGCCAAAACCCATGCTGAATAAAGGCCTAGGCTCAGGCAGCTTAGACCACACTGTGCGCAGCTCTTTGATTTCTTTAATCAAGCTTGGGCCATTACCGAGGCTTGGAAAAATAAATCCGCCACCTTTCAAGATACGCTCAGCTTGGTTGTTACTGGTGCCACCAAAAGTGCCATGGGTTGAAATTAAGGGGTAGTTTTTAGGCTGAGCCTCAGCAAGCTCCAACACCTGTGACTTAATCTCTAACTCCAAATGGTCGATGTCGAATATCAGACCACGACGCATCATTTCTTGGAAGGCAAACAGACCCATCGGCGTTAGCCAACGTGCGTTACATTGCTTTTTCGCGGGATAACAAGCTAACGCCCCGCCAGGGCGGAAACCTTGGCCGAGGTATGGGCAGAGCGGATCGCTAATTCCTAAAGCACCCAATGGGCTATCAATACCACCAACATCAAATAAAACAGTAGGACTGATACTGGTCATTTTCGCACCACCACTGCTGCCAAAAAGATAGCCAGAAAATCCTTCCAGACCCTCCTCTGGACAGTCGTAGGTAGTCCAAAACTCACCTGTCGGGCGCTCAGTGGTTTGCAAAAAGCCTAGCGGTGACGTTTGTGATGGATTACCAAGTACACCCACGAGCGCATTAATTTCTTTGGATGGAATACCACCGGAGTTTTCACGATTACCGATGTTTAAAATCATGCCATCGAAAATTCCGTTACCGCCGAAGGCGTTGTCGAACTCATGAATGGTGATGATTTGCCGTACGCCGAGACTGGTTAAACGATCGAGCTGCGCCACCACTTCTTCTTTATCGCAGGCATAGCTATTTTCGGTCAGGCCAGTACCGGTCTCTTGAAATGGTTGTTGCTGGCGCAGCGGGTTGTAGTTGATTTTGCAGTTGAGCACGTTGGATATTTCAATGCCAATGACTACCGCCAGCTTGCCATCCGACACGACATTTCGCGCCTCTTCAGGGCTTAAAACAATACGGAAGAAACCTTTTCCGCGACCACCATACTGGGCATCAACATAATCCTGCAGCGCATACAGTGTGCCGATTTGATTGGTCGCATTATTCATTTCGTTACAGTCGCGCAGGGGCTGGCGCGTGACATTGCGCTGCAACTCGCACAACGTTTCATTCTCTACTACATCATTAACCATGATGCGCAAACCTGACTTCCATGCACGCTCAACCCATTTCCAATAAATCGCTTCATGCGTCAGGTTTGCTCGAGCTGGCCAGTCGACATGAGTCGGCCAACCGGCGGTGTCATGGCCATCAAAATCACTGACAAATAAGCTGCCGACTAAATCAAGAAAGCCATTCGGCCCATGAGTTTCGGCACAGTCACTAAGTGCATGTGTGACCCCAAAACGATGGAAAGGTGAGCCATGCTCAGCACCACCCAAAAAGGTCGTAGCACTTAAGTGTACGTGCACATCGGCCATGCCTAGCACTGAGCCATCGGAGGTTTGGCCTTTGAAAGTGTCACCCACGGTATTGTCATGTGCTTCTGGGAACTCTGCGCAACCAGTGGCTGGCACAAGTGCGAATTGCTGAGCTGGGTCATCACCTGCGGCTACTAAAGCCAACTTGCCGTCATCGGCCACGCTCAGCTGCTTCATCGTTTTGGCTTGCGAAAATACGTAACGATCGCCCTGCACCAGAGGATCATTGAACTGACGATACTTTGTAATGTCGCTTGGCTGTGGCTCTGTATCGTAGGCCATCGCTTGTGGATAATTCGTTGCATCGCCCGCGACGCGCAAGCTGAACACATTGTTGTCGCTTGCAGCACTCAAAGCACTTAAGCCGGAGCCAGATACAAGCTGTTTGCCTCGGCTATAGAGCAAATAGCTCCCCAATGATGAGGGCTTAAAGTAGAAGGGCTCAGATGCGCTCAACGTTGCGGCGGTAGCGCTAAGCTGGCCATTTTCTAGCGTGACAAAACGGCCATCGGATGGCGACTGCAGCGCAACACAGCGGTTGGCATAGTCGTAGCGTGTAGGCTTGAATTCGGGCCCAGGAACGGGGATCTCTGGGCCTTGGCCTACACCCGGATCCGTTACGTTATCGACAAACGAAAATACCGCATTTTTACTCTCACCACAGGCCATTAGCCCGAGAGCCAAACAGCTGGCGGCAGCAACTTTTACGATATGGGAAAATAAACCCGTGCTTGAGCTGAGCGTTGTCATAGCGACACCTATTATTTTTCTTATTTGGCAATTTTACATGATTACGCAGTCGCAACCTATATATGTTTCGACTGCGTTATTTGCTTTGCGTGCAAATTGATTTCTTGTGCATTCGCATCGCATAGCACAGCGAGCCATACTAGCCCCCTGAAAAGAGGTACTCATGCGCGTATTGCTCACCTTATTATTTAGCGCTTGGCTCGGCGCCTGCTCCACGCTGGGCGTGCTCTCGCCTTTGCAAGATGGCCGCCAAGCCATGCTCGCCGGTGAGCCGACACAAAGCGAAGCAGCGTTTGCCAAAGCTATAACAGCTATTGCCGCTGATGATGAACGCGCGCTCATCTCAGCCGGCGACTCTGCACGCACGGGCGCTGCCTTAGTCAGCAATGACAATTTGCGGCGCTATCGGGTTGCGCCTTATGAGCGACTGTTTTTACACAGCTATCAAGCGCTGAATTATCTCGCTTTGGCACAGCCACAAGCCGCCGCCGTTGAGCTGCGTAGAGCTGATGCATGGCAACGCACGCAGGCGTTAGCCTATGCCGAAAAAATCAGTGAGGCCGAGCGCGAAGGCGGCGAGCTAGTGCCATCTAGCAATGCTGATCTGGGCGCACTCGATAATGCTGCTGCGCGCGTGCGAAGCAGCACTCAGCATGCCGGCGCACTGTATTTATCCGGTCTTTTTTATGAGGCACAAGACGCGCTAACCGACGCCTTCATCGATTACCGAGCTGCTTGGCAAGCCCAGCCAAGCAACGCTCAACTCGCCAGCGACACTTCACGCTTAGCAAAACGCCTACGCTTCGATGACCCCACACCACGCAATACACCGACTCCAAGCCCACTCAGCCTCAATCAAGATAACAGCGCCGGCGACATCGTGGTGTATTGGGAGCGCGGCGAAATCCCCGACAAAGTCGCGTTTCAACTACCGTTGATCAATAGCCGAGCCTTCACCCTGGTGAGCATTCCGTACTA
>NZ_CEYEMI010000019.1:0-23793 GCF_982810325.1 Paraperlucidibaca sp. | reverse complement strand
TTGCGCCAATGGAGCAATCTGCCAGCGCAGGTTTATGTCACACGTCAACGCGTAAGCGCTGGCGATCATCGCCTCAGTATCGTCGGCGAGCAGCCACTCATCGTGCCGGTTCGCGCCGGCAAAATCACACTGGTACATGTGGTGACCTCGCCGCGTGTCAGCTACAGTCGGATTTATCCGTTATAAACGGGCAATGCCCAGGAGTTAACTAATGAATATTCCCTTAAAAGCACTGTGCTTGCCTGTAGCACTAGCGGCACTGACTATTACCGGCTGCGCCTCAGTACAATACGGCGATGCTCGCGCAGTCGAAACCGTGAACACCGATTTTGGCTCCACCGATCTTCAGCTCATCAGTGCAAAAATGGTTGATGACTTGCTCAACTCGCCGGCCGTGATGAACATCACCCGTGATGGCCGACCAGTGCTTTTTGTCGATGCCATCCGCAATAAAACCGCTGAACACATCGATACCGAATCGGTGACTGACACCATTAGCACCCAGCTGATTAAGTCCGGCCGCTTCCGCTTTGTCGACATGAGTGTGGTCGCCGAAGTCGCGCGCCAATTTGATTATCAGCGCAATAGCGGCCTAGTCGATGAGCGCCAGTCGGTGAAAATGGGCCAACAAATTGGCGCTCGCTATATGATTTACGGCAACTTATCAGGGATTGCCAAGCAAGATGGCAGCATGCGCGATCAGTACTACAAATTCACATTAAAAATGATGGATTTGAAAACTGGCTTGGTTGAGTTTCAGGATGAGAAAGAGATTCGCAAAACTCGTGAGCGCCGTTGGTTTGGCCTGTAAGAAGATTCGACTAGCTAAGCTCCTCGTGAGCCAAATCTAATACCTCAAGACATAAAAAAGCCCGCTTAGCGGGCTTTTTTATGAAGCGATTAGGCAGTTTTCATGCCGACTAACAGCTCAGCTTATTGCACCTGTTGGCGCAGCTCGCCGCGAATATAACGCTCAGTCATTGCGTCTAAAGACAGCGCGCGAATTTTGCTAGCTTGGCCTGCGCAATTGAATGCGACATAGCGATCGACGCAGACATCACGCATAGCAACGATAGTGTCTTTAAAGAACTTACGTGGATCAAACTCGGCTGGATGCTCGGCCATATGGCGACGAATCGCGCCAGTCGATGCCAAGCGCAAATCGGTGTCGATATTCACTTTACGCACGCCGTGCTTAATCGCCTCAACGATTTGCTCCACTGGCACACCGTAAGTCTCTTTAATATCACCACCGTATTGGTTAATGATCTGCAGCCACTCTTGCGGCACGCTGGACGAGCCATGCATGACCAAATGCGTGTTGGGAATGCGCGCATGAATTTCTTTAATGCGATCAATCGCTAAAATGTCATCGGTTGGCGGGCGCGTAAATTTGTAAGCGCCATGCGACGTGCCAATGGCAATCGCCAAGGCATCGACACCAGTGTCTTGCACGAAGCGCGCGGCTTCCTCTGGGTCGGTCAGCATTTGCGAGTGGTCGAGGATGCCTTCGGCACCCACACCATCTTCTTCACCAGCCAAGCCAGTTTCCAGAGAACCCAAGCAACCAATTTCGCCTTCTACTGAAACACCACAAGCATGCGCCATCTCAACTACGCGGCGAGTAACGCCGGCGTTGTATTCATAGCTAGTTGGCGTTTTGCCATCTTCGCCGAGCGAGCCGTCCATCATCACTGAGCTAAAGCCGAGCTGGATGGAGCGCTGGCAAATGGCTGGGCTGGTGCCGTGATCTTGGTGCATGACCACGGGAATATGTGGAAACTCCTCGATGGCTGCCAAGATCAAGTGGCGCAAAAATGGAGCACCGGCATATTTGCGCGCACCAGCCGAAGCCTGCACGATCACCGGTGAGTCAGTCTTATCGGCCGCTTCCATGATGGCGCGCATTTGTTCTAAGTTATTGACGTTAAACGCCGGTACGCCATAGCTGTGCTCAGCGGCGTGGTCTAGCAATTGGCGTAAGCTAATCAGCGCCATATCATCTCTCCTATGCGACGTACGCCGCGTTAAACCCTAAATTATTTTGCCGCTGCCGCTTTTAAAGCCGCCACAGCGGGCAATTCCTTGCCTTCAACAAATTCTAAAAATGCGCCACCACCAGTGGAAATATAGGACACACGATCGGCCACGCCGTACTTATCAATGGCCGCTAGCGTATCGCCACCGCCAGCAATAGAGAAGGCACTGCTTTCAGCCACAGCTAAACTCAAGGCTTTCGTGCCTTCACCGAAGGCATCGACCTCAAAAACGCCAACAGGGCCATTCCACAGAATGGTTTTCGCCGCTTTTAATAACTCAGCAAAGCGTTTGGCGGTGTCAGGGCCGACATCCAAAATCATGTCATTAGGGCCAACGTCGGCTACTGCTTTCACCACAGGGGTAGCAGCTTGCACGAAGGCCATGAAGTCTTCGATGGGGCCAGTGATTTCTGCCACTACAACATCGGTAGGTAATGGCACATCGACTTTCGCGGCAATGGCGCGCGCGGTGTCGAGCAAGTCATGTTCGCACAGCGACTTGCCGACTGGGAAACCGGCAGCGGCCAAGAAGGTATTGGCGATGCCGCCGCCAACAATGAGCTGATCGCAGAGGCTGCTTAAAGATGTCAGCACATCGAGCTTGGTCGAGACTTTCGAGCCGGCAACAATGGCAGCCATTGGACGCGCTGGCGCATCAAGTGCTTGGCCTAGGGCATGCAGCTCGGCTGCCAATAAAGGGCCGGCGGCGGCCATTGGGGCGAACTTGGCAACGCCATGTGTGGAGCCTTCAGCGCGGTGTGCAGTACCAAAAGCATCCATCACGAACACATCGCAAAGAGCGGCATATTGCTGCGCTAATGCGTCGGCATTTTTCTTTTCGCCAACGTTAAAGCGTACGTTTTCCAGTAGCACGACCTGGCCTGGCGCTACATCCACACCTGCTAAATAATCACGCACTAGCGCCACATTTTGACCAAGCTTCTCACTTAGCCAAGCAGCCACCGGCGCCAGTGAAAGCTCTTCGTTAAACTCGCCTTCCGTTGGGCGGCCCAAGTGCGAGCAAACCAATACTGCAGCGCCTTGCCTCAGGGCTTGCTGGATGGTCGGCAGCGCCGCTTGCAGACGCGCATCGGAGCGAATCACACCAGCTTTCATTGGCACGTTTAAGTCTTCTCGAATCAGCACGCGCTTGGCGGTCAAGTCTAATTCGGTCATGGCAATAACAGGCATCATGGCATTCCTACAGTTATTTCAAAGTCGGTTTAAGCATCGCTCAGCACAGCGGCGGCGTCGGGATACTTCGGCGCAGGCGGCAGGCTGGCGATGCGCTGGCAGAGATCGAGCAGACGATTGGCATAGCCCCACTCGTTGTCATACCAGGCGAAAACTTTTACTTGGCGGCCGACCACTTCAGTTTGTGTGAGATCGACAATCAATGACTCGGCGCGATGGTTAAAGTCCGACGATACCAATGGCTCATTATTAATGCTCATCCAACCAAGGCCGGGGCCTTGCGCATAAGCCATAAAGGCTTGGTGCAAATCGGCCACGGTAACATCGCGCGTGAGTTGCACGGTGAGATCGATGGCAGCGACGTTTAGCGTTGGCACACGCAAAGAATAGCCGCCGATTTTATCCGCCAAGTCGGGAAATATTTTGCGCGCCACACCGAGCGCACTCGACGTGGTGGGAATCATATTGTGTGCGCCAGCGCGGCCTCGGCGTGGGTCACGATGAACATGGTCGAGCAAGACTTGATCGGAAGTGAAGGCGTGAATTTCCGTCATCAAGGCCGACTCAATGCCGGCGAAATCATGCAGTGCCTGCAGCATGGGGCAAAGCGCGTGCGAAGTGCAGCTGGCGGCAGAAATAACCTGATGCTCCGCGCGCAAATCACCGTCATTAACGCCATAGACAATAATGGCATCGGCCGTATCGAATGGTGCCGCGCCAATCACCACACGGCCTGCACCAGCACTTAAGTGCCGCGCCGCCTGAGCTTGGGCCCGAAACTGGCCGGTGCACTCAAGCACCACATCAACGCTCAAATGCTTCCACGGCAGCTTTTCTGGCAGGGCTTCCTCTAATAGACGGATGCGCTGGCGGCCAATACGCAAAACGCCATTTTCTAACTCAGCAGCAACCGGCAAACGGCCATGGGTAGTGTCGTAGCGTAGCAAATGCAGCAGCGACTCATCATCGCCAAGATCATTAATGGCGACGATATCAATGTCATAGCGCTCACCAGCCTCGATCAGCGCGCGCAGCACATGGCGGCCAATACGGCCAAAACCATTAATCGCTACACGCAGTCTCATCGCGGGCTGATTCATGCCTTAGGCCAAACCACGCACGGCATTGGCAACGGCTTCAGCAGTGATGCCAAAGTGCTTATAGAGGTCACCAGCTGGTGCTGACTCACCGAAAGTGGTCATGCCAATCACCGCGCCATCGAGACCGACAAAACGATGCCAGTAATCGGTGATGGAAGCTTCGACTGCCACACGTTTACGTACGCTCAATGGCAGCACGCTATCGCGATAGGCGGCATCTTGCTTAAGGAAGATATCGGGCGATGGCATCGACACCACGCGCACACCCAAGCCTTCGGCAGTCAAGGTCTCGGCTGCCTGCATGGCCAAGTCCACTTCCGAACCGGCGCTGATAATGATGGCGTCGACGCGCTCGGCATCGCGCAATACATAGCCACCGCGAGCGATATTGTTAATTTGCTCTGGCGTACGCGTTTGGTGCGCGAGATTTTGACGTGAAAATACCAAGGCGGTTGGACCGTCTTTGCGCAATAAGGCTTCGCGCCATGCCACCGCTGACTCCACGGTGTCGGCTGGACGCCATGAGCTCAAGTTTGGCGTTTGACGCAAGCTGGCGAGCTGCTCGACTGGTTGATGAGTCGGGCCATCTTCACCAAGGCCGATGGAGTCGTGAGTGTAGACATGAATTACGCGCTGCTTCATCAACGCCGCCATACGTAGGGCGTTGCGGGCATATTCCATGAACATCAGGAAGGTGGCGCCATAAGGCACGAAGCCACCGTGCAAGGCGACGCCGTTCATGATTGCGCTCATGCCAAATTCGCGCACGCCGTAATAAACATAGTTGCCATCAGCATGGTCTTGCACGCCGTGGCAGCCTTTCCACAAGGTTAAGTTGGAGCCGGCCAAGTCGGCTGAACCGCCAAGTAATTCGGGCAATGCTGGACCAAAAGTGTTCAGCGTGTTTTGCGAGGCTTTGCGTGAGGCAATGCTATCGCCCTTTTCGGCGCAGCCATTGATCCACGCGTCCGCAGTGGCGGCAAAGTCAGCTGGCAATTCGCCACTTAAACGGCGTAGTAATTCGGCCGCCAAGCTCGGGTGTGCTTGCTCGTATTGCGACCACAGGCCGTCCCAGTTTTTCTCTAAGACATCACCTTTTGGACGCGCATCCCAGGCTTCATAAATTTCGCTTGGAATGACAAAGGGCTCGTGCTCCCAGCCCAATGCGGCGCGAGTCAGGGCAATTTCATCCTTACCCAATGGCGCACCGTGGCAATCTTCTTTGCCTTGTTTATTTGGCGAACCAGCACCAATCACGGTTTTGCAGATAATCATTGTTGGGCGCGAAATATCAGCTTGCGCCTCTTGCGTGGCGGTGCGAATGGCATCGGCGTCATGGCCATCGATAGGGCCGATCACTTGCCAGCCATAGGCCTCAAAACGCTTCGGCGTGTCGTCGGAAAACCAGCCTTCAACTTCACCATCAATGGAGATGCCATTGTCGTCGTAATAGGCAATGAGCTTGCCCAAGCCCAATGTGCCCGCCAGCGAGCAGACTTCGTGCGAGATGCCTTCCATCAAGCAGCCATCGCCTAAGAAGCAATAGGTGAAATGGTCAACGACGGCGAGATTGTCGCGGTTAAATTGCGCGGCGAGCGTGCTTTCCGCCAGCGCCATGCCGACGGCGTTAGCTATGCCTTGGCCAAGTGGACCAGTAGTGGTTTCAATGCCGGGCGTGTAACCAAGCTCAGGGTGGCCTGGAGTTTTGCTGTGCAGCTGGCGAAAAGCTTTTAAGTCATCGATGGACACATCGAAGCCAGTCAGGTGCAGCAATGCGTATTGCAGCATGGAGCCGTGGCCGTTGGAGAGCACAAAGCGGTCGCGATTGATCCAGTTGGGATTGGCCGGGTTGTAGCGCATGAACTGGCGCCAGACGACTTCGGCGATATCCGCCATGCCCATCGGAGCGCCGGGGTGACCCGAATTAGCCTGTTGAACTGCATCCATCGATAACGCCCGAATGGCGTTGGCGTAGTGGCGTTGATTTAAAGGCTGCGCGGGCATGCGGGGCACTCCAGTCGGCGGGCAAAAATAAGAACGCGCGGCTTATTAAAGCCGCGCGGGTACATATTGTCGCTGATGCTGTCCATCGCGGCAATTAATTACATTGCTGCCACCCAGCGACCAATACCTTGCGCCAACATCTCAACGGCATAAGTGCCAATGACCAAGGCTGATACACGACCAGTGACTTCGACATAACGATCGACTAGGCGCGCGCTTTTAACACGGACACGATCATGAATGAATTTCAGCAGCAACAAGCCAAACACCATTAGCAGTAACGTCAGCCATACCACGCCAACGGCATGCCATTTCGGGATAGATGCGCCCATTAAAATTGCGGCAGATACAGTCGCTGGCCCAATCAAAAATGGCATGGCGATAGAGCCGGCAACATGCTCAGGATCGCCGCGCAGGCCACTCAATGCACTCACACCCTCAAAGAAGAAGCGGATGCCAACAAGCAAAAACAGCACGCCGCCAAAAATCTGGAAGGACGCGAAATTAACATGCAACAAATTGGTAAAGAGGCTTTCACCGGTTAGCGCAAAGACGGAGAAGACAACGCCGCCCATGATCACACCGCGCGTTAGCACGTGGGCAAATTGGCGACTTGGCATCGCCACCATCAGGTCGATCAAATACAAGCTTAAAAGGAAGGGATTAAGTAGCGCGAAAAAGAAAAGCAGTTGGTCCAACGGGAACACAGGACACCCTCGGGGTTGACTTTTGACGCCAAAATAGTAACACTAGAAATGATTTCTACTCAAATGATTTCATTAAGAACGACTAATTACATGACTCCTGACCACGAACTCCCGGATTACGAAGTGCGCATATTAAGAGCTATACGCCGCATCATTCGTGCCGTCGACATGCACTCCAAGCAGCTGCAAGGCAAGCAAGACATCACCACGCCGCAGCTCATTGCTTTACTCGCATTGGAGAAACACGGCGCGATGCCAGTAAAAACGCTAAGCCAGAGCTTGGATTTAAGCCCGAGCACAACGGTCGGCGTAATTGACCGCCTAGAGCACAAAGGCATGGTCACTCGCACTCGCTCAATAGACGATCGCCGCCAAGTACATGTTGCGATCACGCCTGAGGGCAAGACACTCGCAACACTGTCGCCATTTCCATTACAAGCGCGGCTGGCCGATGGCCTGAGCAATATGCCCGAGCTAGAGCAAGCCACCATCGCCCTCTCGCTTGAGCGCTTAGTTAGCTTATTTGGCGCCAGCAATATTGATGCCTCCGCCATTCTGGCTGTCGACCCCATTCATGCCGAGTCGCCTGAATAAGATTTACAACTGAAGAGGACGCTAATGACATCCGCCTTAAAACCACCAGTAGCTGCCGCACAAACGCTAGCGCTACGCCAACCTGAAAAGGCCGATGGCCTTCGCATTTATGAGCTAATTGAGCAATCACCGCCGCTTGATTTGAACTCCTGCTATTCCTATCTGCTGCACAGCTGGCACTTCGCCGACACCTGCATCTTGGCAGAGGAAGGCGAGATCTTAGCCGGCTATATTTCTGGCTATATCCCGCCCAAGCAGCACGACACTTTATTTATTTGGCAGGTTGTTGTTGGCGAACGCTATCGCGGCACAGGCCTTGCCTTAACTTTATTAGCCGGTCTTTTGGCACGTCATTCATGTCGCGATGTGTGTTTTCTTGAGACCACGGTGAGCCCTAGCAATAAGGCTTCCGCCCGCTTATTTGCGAAATTGGCCGAGCGCTTGAATTGCCCTCTGACCATTTCGACACACTTTGAGGCCGAACTATTCGGCACGCACGGCCATGAAGCCGAGCAACTGTTTCGCATCGGGCCATTTCCCGCCCCACTTGCCGACAGCCTACAAAATTCACAGGAGAAATAAACTATGCCATTAGCCATTTTTGACCGACTCGAGTCGGAAGTTCGCTCATATGTTCGCAGCTACCCAACGGTGTTTACCCGCGCTGTTGGCAGCCACATCACCAACGAAGAAGGTCGTGAGTACCTCGACTTTTTCGCCGGCGCTGGCAGCTTGAACTATGGCCACAACCATCCCACGCTGAAGGCTGCGCTCATCGAATACTTACAGGCCGATGGCATTTTGCATGGCCTAGACATGGCCACAGAAGCCAAGCGTGAGTTCATCGAAACTTTCGAGCGTACGATTTTAAAACCGCGTCGCCTCGACTATAAAATTCAGTTCACCGGCCCTACCGGCACCAACGCTGTGGAAGCAGCCTTGAAGCTGGCTCGCTTGGTCAAAGCACGCAACAACATCCTGTGCTTTACCAACGCTTTCCACGGTGTGACGACGGGTTCGGTTGCCGCCACGGGTTCGAGCAAGTTCCGCGACGCCACTGGTGCCTCACTGACTGACACGCAGTTTGTGCCCTACGCCAACTATTATGGTCGCGACATCAACACTCTCGACTTGATCGAAAAGCAGCTTAGCGATCCAGGTTCAGGCATGGACGCACCAGCCGCTGTTTTGGTCGAATGTATTCAGGGCGAAGGTGGCATTAATACCGCATCAGCCGATTGGCTACGTGGCCTTGCTGCCATGTGCCGTCGCCATGACATGCTCTTGATTGTCGATGACATTCAAATGGGCTGTGGCCGCACCGGTTCATTTTTTAGCTTTGAGCAAGCGGGTATCAACCCCGACATCGTGACCTTGTCGAAATCGATCTCGGGCTATGGCTTACCTATGGCGCTAGTGTTGATCAAGCCTGAGTACGATATTTGGACGCCATCGGCTCACAACGGCACCTTCCGCGGCAACAACGCGGCATTCGTTACCGCCACTGCTGCGCTTAACACCTTCTGGGCCGACAACAGCTTTGCTGATGAGGTCCGCGTCAAAGGCCGCTTATTGCATCAGCGCCTTGAAGGCCTGCGCAAACGCCATCCAGGCATTACCGCCATTCGCGGTCGTGGCATGGTTGCCGGTATCGTTTTAGAAAATAGCGACATGGCCGATGCTGTGAGCGCGCGCTGCTTCGAGCAGGGCATGATTATTGAGACCTGTGGCCCACATGGCGAAGTGGTCAAAATGCTGCCGCCACTAATCATGAGCGAGGCCGACCTAGAAGCTGGCTTACGCATTTTTGATGAAGCTCTAACTCACGCCCGCCGCACCTTAGCGCCTGCCACCATTGAGGAGAAAACTGCATGATCATTCGCCATTTTGATGAGATTGCGGCCAGCAGCCAAGCCGTCCATGCCGATAACTGGTCAAGCTTTCGTCTCCTGACTCGCAAAGATGGCATGGGCTTTTCTCTGCATGAAACCTGGATTCATCCAGGCACTGAAACGCATATTTGGTACAAAAATCACCTAGAAGCTGTGTACTGCATTGAAGGTGAGGGCGAGATTCAGCCACTACACGGCAGCGAAGACGCACCGACACCAGGTGAGCCTATCGCGATCCAGCCCGGCACCATGTATGCGCTCGATAAGCACGACCGCCACCTGCTGCGTGCCACCACACGCCTGCGCCTAATTTGTGTCTTTGATCCGCCCTTACGCGGTGACGAAGTCCATGGCCCAGATGGCGCTTACCCAGCAGATCCGGAGTAATTTTATGTTGTCCCTATGCCGCGACCCCTATCCATCACGAGCTATAAGCGAGCATTTACTTGCACGTCGCCATGAGCCCGTGGTGTGGTCGGAAGCCAGTGCTCGCCCAGAATGGCTGAGTGCTGAAGATGAAGCCAAATTTGCTGAGCAAGGCTTTTTAGTATTGCCCAATGTGCTCACTGCCGATGAAGTGGCTGAGCTCACGATTGCGATGACTCAACTTCGCGATGAAGTAACGGCTAACGACTCACCGCTGGTTCTGCGCGAGCAAGAAAGCGATGACATTCTGTCGTTTCTCGACCTGCCATCGGCTAGCCCGCTGTTTGATCGCCTAGTTCGCCATCCCAAACTACTTGAGTTTGCGCGCTATATTTTGGCCAGCGAAGTCTATTTGCACCAAAGCCGTTTGAACTATCGTGCCGCCAATACGCAAGAAGAGTTTTACTGGCATTCAGACTTTGAAACTTGGCATACCGAAGATGGCATGCCTGCTATGCGCGCTCTGTCATGCTCAGTATTGCTCACCGATAACCTTGCGGAGCATGCGCCAAAGTTACTGATTCCTGGCTCGCATAAAACCTATGTTGGCTGTGTTGATCCTGCTACCTGCCCCGTCACCGACGACGAAGCCGCGCACGAGTCGCACACCATGGGCCAGCCATCTCCAGAGATTTTGTCGCTGCTGACCCATCAAGCAGGCGAAGTCACCAGTGCAACAGGCTATGCCGGAAGCGTGGTGTTTTTCGACTGCAATATTCAGCACTGCAGCGCTGATGTCACGTCTGAGCATCCACGCGCTAACGCCTTTCTGGTCTATAACAGCGTAGAAAATATGCTAGGTACACCAGCCAATGGCCTTGAGCCGCGACCTGAATATTTGGCTCATCGCGAACAAACCGACCCGCTGCAAGATGCCGACTAAATAATTGTATTTATTACATTAAATACAATTATTTAAGCATCAACGAAAAGCCACAGCACCTTCATATGCTGTGGCTTTTTGTTGTTACAGAAGCTACAGCAAATACCCGAGATGTTTAATCAAAAAAAATTGATATAGCGATCATTGGCAGTTACACTGCCGTGCTATGCCAAGCTCACCTGCGCCACTCATCGCCACCGACTCTGCTCTTGCCCAACTCGCGAGCTGGTTGCGTGCGGCCGGTGATCCGCTGCGCCTGACAATTTTGCGCTTGCTCGAACGCGACGCATTTGGTGTGTTGGAGCTGTGTTTTCTGCTCGATAGCAAACAGCCGTCGCTCAGCCATCATCTGAAAATTTTATTACACGCCGGCCTTGTCACTACTCGGCGTGAACGTACAACGGTTTTTTATCGCCGCGACCCAAGTGGTGCTGAAGCCGGAAGCTTGAAACGTCGACTGATGGCCGAGCTCGATGAAGGCGCATTGCCATTGGCGGTGATGCAGCGCTTAAAAACGATACACGAGCAACGCGCGCAAGCCTCACAGCGTTTCTTTACTGAAAACGCCACTAGCTTTCGCAGCCAGCAAGAGCAAATCGCCGCATTTAGCGAATACGGTCCTTTGGCCGCCGAGCGCGCGATTCGTGTGCCAGGCGAGTTATTGCTGGAAATTGGCCCCGGTGAAGGCGACTTACTGCCCATGGTCAGTCCGCATTTTGAGCAAGTTTTGGCTATCGATGCTTCGCGAGAAATGCTCGATAAAGCTCAATCGGTGGTGACTGGCGCGCAGCTCAGTAATATCACGCTCAAGCATGGTGATTTGCTCTCGCACGCTCTGCAAAAAAAGGCCAATACCGTCGTCATCAATATGGTGCTGCACCATGTGCCGCAACCCGAGCAACTCATCGATCTCGCCTGCGAGCAGCTGGCCGATGATGGCCGCTTGATCATCACTGAGCTATGTGAGCACGACCAAGACTGGGTGCGTGATGCCTGTGGCGATGCTTGGTTAGGCTTTCCTGCCGAAGACTTGTTGCATTGGACGCGGCGCGCCGGCGTGCTACCAGTAAGTGCCGACTATTTAGCCTTGCGCAACGGCTTCCGTGTGCAAATTCATGAATTTCAAAAACCCGCTGCCGCGCCTCGCGGCACTACCCGTTAGGACGATGTTATGAGCGAATACAGCATTTTCACTTCCGAGTCGGTGTCTGAAGGACATCCGGACAAGCTTGCAGATCAGATCTCCGACGCTCTGCTCGACGCCATCTTGGCGCAAGACACGCAAGCCCGTGTGGCCTGCGAGACTATTGTCAAAACAGGCGTTGCTCTGATCGCCGGTGAAATCACCACCACCGCCATCATCGATTACGAAAAAATCATCCGCGATAAGATTGTCGAAGTTGGCTACGACAGCTCCGACGTCTGTTTCGATGGCCGCACCTGCGCGGTGATGAACATGGTCGGCGCGCAATCTCCTGACATCGCTCAAGGCGTTGATCGTAGCAAGCCCGAAGATCAAGGCGCTGGCGACCAAGGCCTGATGTTTGGCTATGCTAGCAATGAAACCGACGCGCTGATGCCTGCCCCAATTCTCTATGCGCACCGCTTAATGGAGCGCCAAGCACAAGCACGAAAATCTGGTGAACTCGCCTGGCTGCGTCCCGACGCCAAGTCGCAAATCACCTTCCGCTATGCCAATGGCAAGCCAGTCGCCGTCGATGCTGTGGTGCTCTCTACACAGCACAGCACCAGCGTTAGCGATGCCGATCTGCACGAAGGTGTGATGGAGCTCATCGTTAAAAAAGTGTTGCCGGCAGAGTGGCTAAACAAAGACACCAAGTTCTACATCAACCCAACAGGCCGCTTTGAAATTGGCGGCCCCATGGGCGATTGCGGCTTAACTGGCCGCAAAATCATTGTCGATACTTACGGCGGCATGGCACGTCACGGTGGCGGCGCTTTCTCAGGTAAAGATCCATCGAAAGTCGATCGCTCGGCAGCGTATGCCGGTCGTTATGTCGCGAAGAATATTGTTGCGGCTGGCTTGGCTGATCGTTGTGAGATTCAAGTGTCGTATGCCATTGGCGTGGCTGAGCCAACCTCGGTCTCGATCAACACGTTCGGCACTGGCAAAATCAGCGATCAGCGCATCATCGATTTAGTGCGTGCGCATTTCGACCTGCGCCCTTATGGCCTCACCCGCCAGCTCGATTTGCTGCACCCGATTTACAGCCCAACCGCGGCGTATGGCCATTTCGGCCGCAAGCCCTACGAGCTGACTTACGATCACACCGTGTGGGAGCAAGGCCGCAAAGTCGCTAAGCAACACACCGCGACAGCGTTTACTTGGGAACGCACCGATAAAGCTGAAATGCTGCGCGCTGAAGCTGGTCTGTAACAACGGGGCTGCAAAAGCAGATCTGTAAAAGCCCTAACGACTTACTGAGCAGGGACGCTCGGCAAGTCGGTTTTAACTTGGTGGCAGCTGGCTTAGATGCCCATTGCCGATAAGCGGCGCAGGGTTTCCGTGATGATGGTTGCCAACAGCGGATGATCGGCAGCCCACATCATCTCTAGACGATGCAGCTCACTTTCGAACGCCTCAGCACTGGGCGGCTGATTGCTGCGAAATTGCAACGCCATCGCGTCCATCGACTCTTCCATAACTTTTCGTTGCTGCGGCTCTAATGCGTGGGCATCCATGCTGGCACGCCATTCGGCCATCTTTCGATTCATTTCTTGAATGCTCATGTTTTCGCCCTTTCTGTGCTGATGATGTCTTTGATAATACGCATAAACATCGGGAATGGAGCACTTCAATCGCGTTAAAAATATGTTTCGCCATTAGTACTTGCGTAAAGCTCGTATCTTCGCAAAGCTCACTGCCTGACCCATCCTGACCTAGAAGCAGAGAGGAGCGCATATGCGTCGAACTGGACGCCGCTACCGTAGCGGCCGCGCAGCGGAAAACTACGACATTATCGTTATTGGCTCCGGCATTGGCGGCCTTAGCCTTGCCGCGCTAATGACTAAGCTCGGAAAACGTGTTTGCGTGCTTGAGCAGCATTACACCGCCGGCGGCTTTACCCACAGCTATGAGCGCGAAGGCTTTGAGTGGGATGTCGGTGTGCATTACATCGGCGAAGTGCATAAACCCCACAGCACCTTGCGTCGCTTATTTGATGTGATTAGCGATGGCGCGCTGAAATGGTCGGCCATGGACAACACTTACGATCGCATCATCATTGGTGATCGCCGTGTGGATTTCGTCGAAGGCCGTGCCGCGCTTATCGATAGTCTGGTAGAGCACTTTCCAGCTGAAGAAGCCGCTATCCGCCGATACATCGAGTTAGTAGATGAAACTGCGCGCTCAGCGCAAAAGTTCTTTGCTGGCCAAGCCATGCCGCGTTTATTGGGTCGCGCCTACCACGCCGCGCGGCCCTTATTAGTGCCAAAAAACTGCTACTGCAGCGTGCGCGAAGTCCTGGAAGAACTCACGCAAAATCAAGAGCTTATTGGCGTACTAACTGGCCAGTGGGGCGACTACGGCATGGTGCCGCGTGATGCCTCCTTCCTAATGCACGCCACGGTGGTTAAGCACTATTTTGGCGGCGGCAGCTATCCTATCGGCGGCTCATGGCAGATTCCCGACACCATCACGCCGGTGATTCGCGCCGGTGGCGGTGAGGTTTTCACCTATGCCAAGGTCGAAGAAATCGTCATTGAGAAGGGCCGTGCAGTTGGTGTTCGCATGGAAAATGGCGATGTCTTGCGAGCGCCACAAATCGTTAGCTCTGCTGGCGCGCGCCTAACATTTGAAAAGCTATTACCGGCTACTGTGCGCGAGTCCTTGGGCTATCCCGCCAAGCTCAAGCAGGTGAAAACCTCGAGCGCGCATTTATGTATTTATGCCGGCTTTAAAGGCACTGCTGCTGAGCTGGGACTGCCAAAAACCAACCTATGGATTTATCCGACACCGCATCATGAGGCCAATACTGCTGCTTTTCAGGCCGATGTAAACGCTCCGTTCCCTATGCTCTATATTTCCTTTCCTTCAGCGAAAGACCCCGACTGGAACACCAACTATCCCGGCAAAAGTACCGTGGAAGTACTGACTATGGCGCCATGGCAGTGGTTTGAAAAATGGCAAGACACCACTTGGGGCCAACGCGGCGAAGACTACGACACCTTCAAAGCGCAGTTGCAGGAACGCTTGCTAGAGGCGCTGTATAAAGAACTGCCGCAGCTGCGCGATGCCTTGGTCTATGCCGAACTGTCGACGCCACTTTCCACCGCTTGGTTTGGCAATTATCCCGAAGGCGAAATTTACGGCTTGGATCATGACGTTGAGCGCTTTCGTCAGAGCTGGCTACACCCCATTACGCCCGTGCCAGGCTTAGCCTTAACAGGGCAAGATGTTGTCACCGCTGGTGTTGGTGGCGCGCTCATGGGCGGCATGCTCACGGCTTGCGCAATCATGGGTCGAAAGGCTAATAAGGTCATGGATTTGGTTAAAAACTGGCAGCCGCAATGAAGCACGATACCGAGGCGTTTCGCGCACGCTATCGTGCCGCCATGCATCCGCGCTATTCCGGGCGCTTGCATGCGCTTTGGATAGCCGTCGCCGGCCTCACGGTGGTGTTGGTATCGATGGCGCAATTAGAGGCGGTGCAAACCTTCGAATGGCTAGTGCTAGCCCTCGCACTATTGCTGGGAAATATTGGCGAATACGCCATACATCTAAGCCTTGGGCATCGCAAAAAACGCTGGGCCAAGCTTTTTTACCAGCGCCATACCGGCGACCACCACAGCTTTTTCACCGACAGTAATATGCAATGGCAATCGCCAAGCGACTGGCGCGTGGTGTTGTTTCCAGCGTGGTTGATTATCGTCGTTGTCGCGTTTATTGGTGCTCCGGGCGCATGGGCGTTTAATCATTTTGTCTCGACTAATGCCGCTTGGCTTTGGTTGGCCGGCATTAGCGGCACCTACGTGCTCTATGAAGCATTTCACTTTAGCGATCATCTGCCCGATGGTCATTGGCTGCACCGGCTCGTGCCAGGCTTGGCGGCAATGGCGCATCTGCATCGCCTGCATCATCATCGCGACGACATGACGGCGGTGAACTTTAATCTGACCTTTCCTCTGACAGACTACGTTATGGGTACACTGCGGTGGACGCCTCGAGAGCCGACAACTACGACGCAAGATTAAACCTCGTGCTAGCCCGCGCGCTGACGGATTAGCGCACGTTTTGACTGCATAGCCTTAACCAACTTCACACGCGTTGTGATGCCTTGCGCAGCCAATGCTGGCACTGCCTTTAACCACAACATCGCCGTCAGCCATGCATCCTCCAAGGCGTGATGGCGCTCTTCGACCACGATCTCATGCCACTGCAACCAGTCATCTAAGCTCGCTTGCTCCAGCCCGGCAGCTGGCCATGCCAAAGCAAACACGTCGGCCGCCTCCAGCCAACGCCAAGGCAGCATGGGATAGCCAGAGCGGTACATCGCCGCCTTAATAAAACTACGATCATGGCCATGGTGATAGGCCAACACCGGCGCCGCGCCGACAAACTGCGCCAAGGTGGTGATGCCCTCGTTCAAGTCCATGCCATCGGCTAATTGGCTGGCGGTAAGTCTATGCACCAAGACACTATCGCCCAAACCTTGCGCATCGGATGTGTTGAGCGTGGCATACCATTGCTCACCCATACTTAAAGCGCCGGCCTCGTAAGTGACCGCCGCCAATGACAGCAGTTGATCTTGCTGTGCAGAAAACCCCGAGGTTTCGGTGTCTAAAATAATGATGCGATCGCTCGCCAATGGCGTCTCATCGAGCGTTGCTGACTGTGGCCACCACGCAGGCAATGGCCGACGAATCACTTGCCACCATTGCGAGAGCTTCATAGCCCAACTCGGCTCGCCATATCGCGCTGTAGACGCTGCACTTGGCGCAGGCATTCGCGCAAAATTCGACGATTTAATGGATTTAACAGATCTGGGTTTAAGCGGTTATGCAAGGCGAGACCTGCGCGTTGCTGCTCTTGATGTAGCTGCAAGCGCAGCAGTTGTAAGTGCTGAAATGCTTCCTCATAGGCCGCAGCATCGACTGCTCTTAAACCATCTACACTAGCTAAATCACGCAGGCGCTGAGTGGTTGATACCGACGACACGCCATGGGTAAGCGCGAGCACTCTGGCCGCCTCGACTATTGGCGCTAGAGCTTCGGTTTTCAGGTCAAAGGTATTGGGGTGATCGCCGCCACGGCTTAAGCGAAAGTCGCGAATTTGCCCCAGTGGTGGCCGGCGGCGCAGAGCATCTTCAGTCAAAATACGGCGAAAAATATCACGCTGCTGTGTCCACTCCAGCAAGGTTTGGCGCAAAGATTCAACGCCTGCGATGTCGCCTTGCACGGCACGCATATCGAAGAAAATAACCGCTTCCAATACTTTCTCTGGTGTTGGCTCGTGGATGATTTTCGCAAAGCGCTGTCGCCATTCTGCCGCGCTCAAGCAGCACTTCCGCTGCCCCGCCATGATGCCACCTGGGCACCAAACCAGACCTAAGCTATCGAGCTGCTTATTGACCTCGCTTGCCCATGGCAGAAATTGCTGGCGCACGGCTTCGGTCTCATCGGGCTCGGCATCGAACCATAGACCGTTATCTTGATCGGTGTGCAGGGCCTGCTCTTCGCGCGCCTCGCTGCCAAAACAGAGCCAAGAAAATGGTCGCGTTGGCGCACCATGACTAGCGCTTACTAGGCTAATAACGCGCTGTACGATTTGATCATTGAGGCGAGCAATAAGCTGAGTGATTTGATCGGCCTGAGCGCCGCGAGCGAGCAACTGATCAACCAATTTAGCTAATGCCAAACGGCTGGATTGCAGCTGATCAATGCGCGTAGCACAGCGAATATCTCGGCTTAAGCTGACTAAATTAAGCCGCTGGAGGGCAAAGATATCGCGCTCAGCCAAGACGCCAAGCAGGCGTCCATTGCGGCAAATCACCATATGCGTGATGCCTTTCTCGGCCATCAGCAATGCCGCTTGAAACACCGGTAAGTCATGCTCAACGGTGATCGGCTGCGGCGTCATCCAAGCTGATATTGGTGCCTCGGGTTGCCAACCTTCGAGAACCAAGCGACGGCGTAAATCGCGCAATGTAAAAATGCCAATCGGCCGCCGCCCTGAGTCAATGATGACGATGCTGCTGACATGCGAGGCTTCCATTTGTGCAAGCACGGAGGCAAGCGTGGCATTAGGCATGGCAAAAATTGGAGCGCGCGCAACAAGACTGCTTATGGCCTGAGCCATAGAAAAATCACTACCCAGTTGACCAGCAACATGCTGCTGCATTTGTCGGCCAACTTCGGCAAGTAAGCCGCTAACACCGCCCAGAGCAAACTCGCGAAATGGCTCGGATTCACGCACTAGCTGAGCGAAATCATCACGCGCCCAACGCAGGCAAAAAGTGTCATTAAGTGCGACATGCTCAGTGCGAGTCGGCCGTTCGCCCATCAAAGCAGCTAGAGGAAAACACTCACCTAAACCAATCTCGAATTGCACATGGTCTTGCTGATGTTCATGGCGAACGCCTTGCACGCGGCCTTGATAGACCATGAAAAAGTGTTCGACGGGCGTACCGCTAGGGCTGAATAAGACACTGCCAGCCTGGTAGAACACCAGCTGGCCGCGGCTGAGCAAAAACTGCAATTCAGCTTCGGGCAAGCGGTCGAATGGTGGGTGCTGGCGCATAAAACGGCGCAGGCTTTCGCCGTGATGCTCCGTGGCCTGCGATTCGACTTGCGCCATGCCTGTGCCTCCGATGAAAACTCAACTCATCAATCAGCTTAGCAGGCGAAAGCGCGCACGAAACCTATGCGCGCACGCCCTACGACTAAAGTCAGAACGTTGGCATGCGGAACATTAGCTCAACGTTGCGATCAAGTGGTGTGCCTTGGCGCGTTAGGCCAAAACTGCAAATAGCATCTAGGCCACCATCGCTGCTGAGCTTTTGCAGACTATTTGGATCGAGCAGGTAAAATTGGCAGCGGTCATCGGCCTCGGCCAATTTGCGTGAGCGCTCGTAGGTATGTGTCAGCACAGGGCCACGTAGCGTGCCGGTGCCATTGCCGTTATCGAATAGCTCAATGAGGCGCTGCTCTTGCGGATGATCAATCAGCGATGCCGTTTCGACCTGCCAGAAGCCTCGGCAATGTGGTTTGCCATCGCTGGCAACTCCCGGCTTTTTGCATGCTATCGACGAGCTAATCTCTCCGTTAGTTCCGGCCAACTTGCCATCCTCACCACTAGTCACGGCAAAGGGGCGTACGCGATGCAAGTGGGTATGCCCTGCCAGCCAAGCCACCATATTCGGATAGCTAGCCAACTCAGCATTTAGCTCTTCTGCTTTCACCTCGATAGGCACGGCAGCGGCAAACATGCCGAATTCAGCAAAGGTTAAGTCTGGATGGTGCGAAAAAACCATTACTAGTTGCTTCGCTTTATAGGCTTTATCTAACTCATCTTTTACCCAATTAAACTGTGCCCTATCGATGGTGCCATCAGAGAGCGCGAGCGGATTACGAATGAGATCGGTGGGTAGCCGCGGATCAGTGCCATCAAGGACAGTGTTAAGCACTAACATGCGGAACTTGCCGCTAGTAAAAGCGTAGTAGCCATCGTTGCGTTTGTCGCCGTCATCACGGCGCGCGGCTTCAACGAAGTTAAAACCATGACCAACTGGCTGGCTGCTAGTTTCAAAAAACTCTTGGATGAACTCGCGCGGCTGAACAATATGGCGCCGGCCCGTGGTCAAAAATGACAGCTCATTAATGCCCACGCCCAATGGCAGCGTGCCGCGCAAATAGCCATCGTGGTTACCAAAAGCGACATACCACGGTGTTTTTAATGCCTGGTTCTCACAGCCTGCATCTGTGCCATTACAGCGCAGAACCTGCGGTAGGCCTGGAGCTTGAGTCAATGTTTGGCGACTTGGATCGGTGCCACCTTTATCATCGCGCCCTAGCTGCGCAGCCAGCTGATTGACGATTTGGCGCAATGTCCGAGTTAGCGTGAACTGAAAGCTTGGGTCACTGACATCAGGATCTGGGCTTTGGCTATCGGGCACGCCACGGCCTGTAAAGCGTGTACAGGCTTGCTGAATGACAAATGTCGGCGTGCCTTTAGGCAGGCCTGCGACACAAGACTTCTCAAATGCGCTCATTTGATCGAATGTGCCATCGAGATTATCGATAAAACGGCGGGTTTCGGCCAGCGTGGTGAGGTCGGCGCTATCGCCAGTGACGATCATAAAGGCCGCTGGATACTCTTTAATACAGTCGTTGCTATGGCCGATCATATTATTGAGCACTTCGTCTGAGTACTCTTCTTGCAGGCGCTGTGCTGATTCAAATAGCGGATATATCGGATCGGAAACGCCTAGGCCATTAATGGTTTGACCTTCGTCATCGATGATGTGGTCATCGGTGTAATGTAAAAAGCGCAGCATCAGTGTGGCATCGGCCGTGCGGCTGCCAGCCGTAATGTCATTACGAGTGACGAACTGATCGGGTGCAAAGGCTTTGCAGTTGGCGGCTTTATTGGCAGATGCTGTTGTATCCGACGCCGGTGGACTCGTGACTCCCGACGAACTATTACTACTGCCACCACAAGCAACGAGCAGACTAGCAAGGGCTATCGTTAATAGCGTTAAACGCATGGCGTGCCTCATTTCTTTTATTTTTATTAGGCGCGCCGCATGCGACGCACTTATTGATGATGCCGGAGCATGCTAGCTATTTGTGGCCAGTATCAGCGCTGCATTACAGACGATACAAAACGCCGGCTTGTAGGATGGGTAGAACTTTGTATTTAGAGAGCTCGTCTTCAATTTTGCGCTCTTCTTCTTGCTCGAGGCCGAAGCATGTAATCGTGCATTGAATATTTGCATCAACCTCTGGCTTACCCGCATACATAGCACCAATACTGAAATGGTAGCCAAAGCCTATTTTATCTAACGGCGTCTCCCAACCCAGTGTTAGCGCGGGAGCTACCGACTGAGCAAACTCGGCATTGACAGTTGCACTCTGCACATTAGGGTCTCTAAATTCCTTACCGCGCAAATCAACCTTACTATTCTGCGCCACCACGCCAAATGACATGCGGAAATGCCCACCAAACGGCGCCCAATTCACAAATAGCTGCGGATTTTTGATCGATATATCTGCGTCATAAGTCGCATCATCAGTTTTGACATCGCTAATGCTGCGATCAAGCCCTGTATAACCCGCCGATAAAGCCAAGTACTCGTTGAAGCCCCACTGCACCGTGGCGCCAGCACCGGCCAAACCCACCTGTGGTGTCACGCCAAAAGTGGCGGCATGCGAAATAGAAGAAAAAGAGGCAATAGCGATTGCCGACAAAATTAGTGTGCGCATGGGAATTAGCCCTACGGAAAATTAGCTTACAAAAGTACCACAAAGCTAAATTTTAGGCAGCCATATGCGATGACTTACACAGCGGCTATGCCTTCCATTAAAAAAGCCCACAATTGCTATATCAATAATTTTGGATATTTGCTCGCGAGCAGCTATACTGCGCGCCAACCCGGCGATCGAGGGGCGCTGCAGCAGCTTATTTCGGCAAGGAATATTCTGTCAGGCTCGATTGCATTTCTAGTCAACGGCGCCCGTTCGCTCGGAGAGTCTCCTGATGAACGCTCAAGTTAATCTACAAAATTTTACCGATTTTAAAGTTCGCGATATCAGCTTAGCTGCTTATGGCCGCAAAGAAATCATCTTGGCCGAAGCTGAAATGCCAGCGCTGATGGGCCTGCGCGCGACTTACGCCGCCAGCCAGCCATTGAAAGATGCGAAAATTATCGGCTGCATCCACATGACCATTCAGACTGCCGTGCTGATTGAAACACTGGTCGCGTTGGGCGCCGAAGTGCGTTGGTCATCGTGCAATATTTTCTCCACACAAGACCACGCCGCCGCCGCTATCGCTGCTGCCGGCATCCCAGTTTTCGCGTGGAAAGGCCTGACTGAAGAAGAGTTCTGGTGGTGCATCGAGCAAACTGTACTAGTCGACGACAAGCCTTGGGCTGCCAATATGATTCTTGATGACGGCGGTGATGTTACCGGCCTGATTCACCAAAAATACCCACAAATGCTCGAGAGCATTCACGGCATCACCGAAGAAACGACCACTGGCGTTATGCGCCTGATCGAAATGGCGGCCAAAGGCGCACTGAAAGTGCCTGCGATCAACGTCAACGATTCGGTAACAAAATCGAAAAATGACAACAAGTTCGGCTGCCGCCATTCGCTCAATGACGCAATCAAACGCGGCACCGACATGCTGATGATGGGCCGTCGCGCCTTGGTCGTTGGCTATGGCGACGTCGGTAAAGGCTCAGCCGCTTCATTGCGCCAAGAAGGCATGATCGTCCGCATCACTGAAGTCGATCCTATCTGCGCTATGCAAGCCTGCATGGATGGCTTCGAGCTAGTCTCGGCCTACAACGACGGCATCGTTACTGGCCGCGATGAAGACGTGAACGCCCGTCTGCTCGGCGAAACCGACTTAATCGTGACCACTACCGGCAACGATAAAGTCTGCGACGCGGCTATGTTGCGTGCGCTTAAAAATGGCGCAGTGGTTTGCAATATCGGCCATTTCGACACCGAAATCGACACCGCCTTTATGCGCAAAAACTGGGTCTGGGATGAAGTTAAACCTCAGGTGCACAAAGTTTACCGCACGCCCTTCGGCACAGAAGCCAACCCAACCGACCCCAACTACCTCATCTTGCTATCAGAAGGTCGTTTGGTGAACTTGGGTAATGCCACCGGTCACCCATCACGCATCATGGATGGCTCGTTTGCTAACCAAGTATTGGCGCAAATTTTCCTCTATGGCGAGAAGTTTGCTGACCTGCCAGCTGATCAAAAAGCCGCACAGATTCGCGTTGAAGTGCTGCCGAAAAAGCTCGACGAAGAAGTTGCTGCGGCCATGGTTGCCGGCTTTGGTGGCGTCATGACTAAGCTCACTCAAGCACAAGCCGATTACATCGGCGTGCCGGTTGAAGGTCCATTCAAACCTGAGAGCTACAAGTACTAATATGAGCCACTTCAGCATCGAATTCTTTCCGGCAAAAACCGATGTTGGTGCCGAGAAATTGCGTGAAGTGGCGCGTCGCCTAGGTGCCGTAAATCCTGAGTTTTTCTCAGTGACCTACGGCGCCGGCGGCTCCACTCGCGACCGTACCTTGGGTGCGGTGCGTGATGTGCAAGCGCTGGGCTATGCGGTCGCGCCGCACTTATCCTGCGTTGGCGACAGCAAAGCCGAGATCGCTGAGCTGCTCGATGGCTATCGCGAGATGGGCATTGATCGCTTAGTGGCACTGCGCGGCGACTTGCCAGCAGAAGTGACTGCGCGCAGCAAAGAGCTGCCGTATGCCGCCGACTTGGTGCGCTATATCCGCGAGCACAGTGGCGATCACTTCAAGATCGAAGTTGCGGCCTATCCGGAATGCCATCCGCAAGCCGCCTCGCTGGCCGATGACGTGCGCAATTTTGTCGCTAAGGCTAACGCCGGCGCCAACTCCGCCATCACGCAATATTTCTTTAACGCCGATAGCTATTTTCACTTCGTCGATCGTGTTCGCGCGACCGGCTGCGATATTGCTATCATCCCCGGCATCATGCCAATTACTAACTTCAAAAATCTGGTGCGTTTCTCCGATGCCTGTGGCGCCGAAGTTCCACGCTGGATACGCCAACAAATCGCCAGCTACGGCGACGACAGCGCTAGCATCATCGCGTTTGGCGAAGAAGTCATTACGCGCCTAAGCCAGCAATTGCTCGACGGCGGCGCGCCTGGCCTACACTTCTACAGCATGAACCAAGCCGAGCCCACGCTCGCGCTCTGGAACAACCTAGGGC
>NZ_CEYEMI010000018.1:11514-42799 GCF_982810325.1 Paraperlucidibaca sp. | reverse complement strand
GTGTATTTAGAAGCGCTCGGCTCACACGAAAACTTTTACCGAGACCTGAAGCGCTAGGGCACTAGAGAATTTGCTATCCTGCGTTTCAATCTTGGCTTGATGGATGTGCGCATGTCTGCAACCGCCCGTTCCGCAATTGGTGTGTTTGATTCTGGCATTGGCGGTCTCACCGTAGTGCGGGCTTTAATGGAGCGCCTGCCATTTGAAGACATAGTCTATTTTGGCGATACCGCGCGCGTGCCCTACGGCGTGAAATCCAACGAAACCATCCATAGCTTCACCACGCAAATCGCCGACTTTTTACTCGCCCGCGATGTCAAGTTGCTGATCATCGCCTGTAACACCATGGCGGCGGTGGCGGGTGAGGCCGTGCGGGCACGTTCGCCAGTGCCAGTGCTCGATGTTATCGATGCCGGTGCGCGTGCGGCGGTGGAAATAAGCCAGCGCGGTATTGGTGTTATCGGCACGCCGACCACGGTCAACTCCAATGCTTATGCGCGCAATATTCATGCGCTCAATCCTGCACTCAGTGTCTACTCGCAGGCTTGCCCTTTGCTGGTGCCATTGGTGGAGGAGGGCTGGCTTGAACACGAGGTCACGCGCCTAACCTTGCGCGAATATTTGAAGCCAGTATTTGTTGAGTCTATCGATGCTTTGGTGCTGGGCTGCACGCATTATCCGCTGCTGAAGCCGCTTATTGGTCAGATTGCGGGGCCAAATATTCGCTTGGTGGATTCGGCGGTGACTATTGCCGAGCAAACCGCGCGCGTGCTGACCGAAATGGAAATGCATAATCCGCAACGCATTGCTCCACGCTACGACTATGTGGTGACCGACATTCCGCTACGTTTTCAAACCATAGGCTCGCGCTTTTTGGGGCGTGAACTGAGCCATCTTGAGCAGGTGCGCTGGTAGTTCTGCAAAAAAAATGACCTCGAAGTCATTCGCCTGAGCCTTTTTTCCTACACATTTGGTTACACTAGCGCCGATTTTTCGGACAAGGAGAGGCGCAG
Source organism: Paraperlucidibaca sp. (assembly GCF_982810325.1). NCBI lineage: Bacteria > Pseudomonadati > Pseudomonadota > Gammaproteobacteria > Moraxellales > Moraxellaceae > Paraperlucidibaca > Paraperlucidibaca sp. The sequence goes on along the minus strand of NZ_CEYEMI010000018.1, from coordinate 41,786 downwards.
GTGGCAGTTATAGAGGCTCGAAAACAGCAATGGCAAACGTTGACCACAACCGCATGGGATGTGCTGGTGATTGGCGGCGGAATTACTGGTGCTGGTGTGGCGCGCGAGGCCGTGCGACGTGGCCTGCGTACGGCATTGATCGAGCAAACTGACTATAGCTGGGGCACATCTAGCCGCTCATCGAAAATGGTTCATGGCGGCCTGCGCTATATCGCTCAAGGTGAAGTGCGGCTGACTTGGCATTCGCTTACTGAGCGCGAGCGTCTGCTGCGCGAAGCACCGGGCTTGGTCGAGCGCATGGGCTTTCACTTTGCCCATTATAAAGGCGTATTTCCGGGTCGCTGGCCATTTCAGTTTCTCATCACGGTCTATGATCTGCTCGCCGGCATGCGCGACCATCGCTACTTTAAAAAGCTCAATTTCTTGGCGCGCATGCCAGGCCATCGCGGAGAAGGCCTTACTGGCGCCACGCGCTACACCGATGCCGTGGTCGACGATTCGCGCTTAGTACAACGCGTGCTCGACGAGGCCGTGGCCGATGGTTTAGTCATGCTCAATTACGTGAAAGCCACCGATTTGGTGATGACCGGTGATCGTGTCACCGGTTTGCGCCTGCAAGATACCTCGGATGATTTTGGCAGCGACCGAGGCGAGACCGCTGTAGTGGCGGCTAAAGCTGTGATTAATGCCACCGGCGCGTGGGCGGATCGTCTACGCCGCAAACTCATTGATGAAGTGCGTGTGCGGCCTTTGCGCGGCAGCCATTTGGTGTTTTCTGCGCATCGCCTGCCTTTGAGTGAAGCCTTGATTTGCCATCACCCCGATGACCAGCGCGTGATGTTCATTTATCCGTGGGAAGGCCGCACCATTGTTGGCACGACGGACCTTGATCATCGTGACGATTTAGACATTGAGGCGGCCTTAAGCGAAGCCGAGATGCATTACTTGTTGCGCGGCATCAATACGCAATTTCCTGCCGCGAAATTTACCGTTGAAGACATTATTTCAACATGGTCTGGCGTGCGCCCAGTGGTTAGCGCTGGCGATGGCAGTGATCCATCGAAAGAGAGCCGCAGCCATAGTGTTTGGGATAACCAAGGCTTAATTACCGTGACTGGCGGCAAGCTCACCACTTTCCGTCTTATTGCGCTCGATGCCTTGCGGCTGGCGGCAGGGCAGCTGGGTATTACTGTGCGCGATGATGGCGCCGCGATTTTTCGTGCACCACAGTCGGGCCCTGCGCCTGAGCATTTAACGCCGGCGATGTTTGCCCATGTAGTGGCGCGTTTTGGCATCCATACCCAACGCTTTTTGCGCGAAATGCCCGCTGGTGAGTTGGTGCATATTGCCGACACCAACACCTTGTTGGCCGAATTACGCTGGGCATGCCGTCATGAGCAAGTGGTTCATCTCGATGATTTGCTCATGCGTCGTGTGCGTTTAGGCCTGCTGCTACCGCGTGGTGGTTTGTCGTTGATTCCGCAAATCGATGCCATATTGCGTGATGAATTACACTGGTCGGCGGAAAAAATCAGCGCTGAGCGTGTACGCTATGAGTCTATATGGCGACGTTATTACTACTTACCAACGGCAGCTAAGGTTTAGCGCTTAGCATATTTAGCCGTCGATACCATTACTTTTGGAGCACTCCACGCATGAATGTGAAGCATCTTGCTAAAGCCAGTGGCTTAGCGCTGATTTTAGCCTTAGGCCTGGCGGCTTGTACGACCACGACTCAGCAAGGTGCTACGGGTGTCAGTCGCCAACAGTTACTGCTGGTGTCATCTTCTGAAGTGGAGGCGATGGCGGCGCAGAGCTATCAGGAAGAGCTGACTAAGGCCACAAGCAAGCGCGCGCTAAATACTGATAAAGCCAATTTGGAGCGTATTCGCCAAATTGCTGATCGTTTGATTCCACAAGTCGGTACTTTTCGCAGCGATGCCTTGGCGTGGCGCTGGGAAGTTAATTTAGAAACGCGCGATGAGCTCAATGCCTATTGCGCGCCTGGTGGCAAAATCATGTTTTTCACCGGCATCATCAATAAGCTAAAACTCACCGATGATGAAATCGCCGCCATCATGGGTCATGAAATTGCTCATGCTTTGCGTGAGCATGGCCGCGAGCGCGTGTCGCAAGCCTATGCGCAAAATGCTGGCTTGAGCCTGGTTGGTGCACTCACTGGCATGTCGCAAGGCACCAGTACGTTGTTGCAGCAAGCTGCGCAGATTGGTTTAACGCTACCCAATGGCCGCGGCCAGGAATCGGAGGCCGACATTATTGGCCTAGAGCTGCTAGCTCGTGCCGGTTACAACCCAAATGCATCGGTCACGCTTTGGCAGAAAATGGCTGCTGCCACTGGCAATAGCAGTGGTTCGTTCTTGAGTACTCACCCAGGTAATGCTCAGCGTATTAACGATCTGCAAGCGGCTATTCCGAAAGTTATGCCCTTGTATCAGCAGGCTAGACGTAGTCCAGCGCCAAGCCGAGCCATTGTGCCGCGCACATAAAACATAAGCGCCGCGCACTTAATATTTAGTTTTGCCTGCAACGATAAAAAGCCTCGCCGATAAGCGAGGCTTTTTTTATGCGCTTGAGTTTATGCGCTCCAGCTCAGCCAGCTTTTCGCCAGCGTCGGCGTGTCGGTGATTAAGCCGTCCACGCCCATTGCTGCTAATTCTAGCGCCCGCTGGTGATCGTTCACCGTCCACGTCGACACCCACAAGCCAGCGGCGTGCGCCTGAGTCACTAGCTCAGCTGTGAGTAAGTTTGCGTGCGGACCAATGGCATCGCAGCCTAGGGCTTGTGCGACCTGCACGATGTCGCCAGCAAAATTATCTTCTACTAAAAAGCCGCGTGGCAACTCGGGTGCCTGTTGCTGTAAGCGGTGCAATAGCCGCGGATTAAATGACGTGCAGCGCGCGCGACCCGATAAGTTAAATCGCTGCCAAATCGCAGGCAAGGCGGCGACTACGGCGGCTTCATCATCCTCATGCCGAACTTTTAGCTCCAGTTCGATATGGGTGAAATCGTAGAGTTCAGTGAGCACTTGCGCCAACGTTGGCACGCCTTCGCGCTTTGGCCATGGCGCAAAGCCTTTGTGTGCGGGCTGATGGCAGGCATCCAGTGCGGCTAACTCGGCAGCGCTATGCTCACGCACCAAACCATGGCCAGAGGTGGTGCGCGATAACTCAGCATCGTGGATGACCATGAGTTCGCCATCGGCACTAAGGTGAATATCGAACTCGACAGCTCGCACGCCGAGTGCGCGCAGATACCGAAACCCGCTGAGGGTGTTTTCGGGAGCTTCGCTGCGCGCGCCACGATGACCAATTAAGCGCATGGCGCTCTCCTTATTTAGCATTTATGCCTAGTGTAGCCTGCTCGTTGTGAATTCTGTGTGACGCCGCGCAGTGGCTATGGTGTAATCGCGCCCATGTATAAACCACTCTCTGTTTTTATCGGGCTGCGCTACACACGTGCGCGCCGCCGCGACCAATTTATCTCCTTCATGTCACTGAGTTCGATGATCGGGCTTATGCTCGGCGTGGCTGTGCTCATCACGGTGTTATCGGTGATGAACGGCTTCGACCGTGAGCTTAAGCAGCGCATCTTAGGCATGGTCTCGCAGTCCACTATTCACGCCACCGAGCCGGTACAAAACTGGCGCAAGCTCGTGCAAATTGCCGAAGCTAGTCCAGGTGTTACTGCTGCCGCACCTATGTCGCAGGTGCAGGGCATGCTCACTGCCAATGGCCAAGTCAACGGCGCGGTGATCACCGGTATTGCGCCCGAGTTCGAAGCCAAGGTGTCGATCTTGCCGGACTTCATGACGCAGGGGCAGATGAGCGATCTCACCGATGGCAGCTATGGCATCGTGCTGGGCCAACAGCTCGCCGATGTACTCGGCGTGCGCATGGGCGACTCGGTAACACTGGTTTTACCCGAGGCCACCTTGAGTGCTGCCGGCGTTATTCCTCGCTTTAAGCGCTTTAATGTTGTTGGTGTATTCAAAGTTGGCGCTGAGGTCGATGGCATTTTGGCCTATGTGCATTACGCCGATGCCGGTCGCCTGTTGCGCATTGGCGACCGCGTGCAAGGCTTGCGCTTAAAGGTTGATGACCTGTTTGCCGTGCGTGCCACCAACGAACGCTTATTGGCCACACTGCCGCCATATTTTTACGCCAGCGATTGGACGCAGACTCAGGGCAGCTTGTTTAACGCTATCAAAATGGAAAAGGCGATGATGTCTTTACTGCTGCTGCTGATCGTGGCGGTAGCGGCGTTTAATATCGTTTCCAGTCTGGTCATGGTGGTTAATGACAAGAAGTCAGACATCGCAATTTTGCGCACCTTAGGCGCCACGCCGGGCATGATTCAGCGCATTTTCTTAGTGCAGGGCACGGCGGTTGGGCTGGGTGGAACTATCGCGGGTGTGGGCTTAGGCATATTGCTGTCGCTCACTGTTAGTGACATCGCCGCTGGCTATGAGCGCCTGATGAATGTGCGTTTATTCGATGCCTATTTTGTCAATTATCTGCCCACGCAACTCGATTGGTTTGATGTCACTTGGGTCGGCCTCACTGCATTTATTTTGAGCTTCTTGGCGACAATTTATCCGGCACGCCAAGCTGGTCGCATTCAACCAGCGGAGGCTTTGCGCCATGAGTGAGATTGTTCTAGCTACCCATGATTTGGGTCAACAATTTTCTGAAGGTCCGCAAGCTATTACGGTCTTGAAGGATGTCAGCTTTCAGGTCATGCGCGGCGAGCGTGTCGCCATTGTCGGTCGTTCGGGTTCGGGCAAAACCACATTGCTGCATTTGCTCGGGGGCTTAGAGTTGCCAAGTAGCGGTCGCGTTGAGCTGATGGGTAATGACCTAGCCAGCATGAGCGAAGCGGAGCGCAGTAAGTTGCGTAACCAGCACATCGGTTTTGTCTATCAGCTGCATCATCTTTTGCCGGAATTTACGGCATTGGAAAACGTCAGCTTGCCGGCAGTTATCGGCGGCATGAGTCCTAAGTTAGCTCGCAAAAAAGCCCATGAATTATTAACGCGCGTGGGCTTGTCGGAGCGTGTTGAGCACAAGCCATCGGAGCTCTCAGGTGGTGAGCGCCAGCGTGTGGCTTTGGCGCGTGCGCTAGTGTGTGACCCTGCCTTGGTATTGGCAGATGAGCCTACAGGCAATCTCGATCGCGATACTGCCGAGTCGATTCATCAGCTCATCGTTGAGCTAAATGAAACCTTGGGGATTAGCTTTATTATCGTGACTCACGAAGAGCGTTTGGCGTCTTTGGCGCATCGGCGTTTGAGCATGAGCAGCGGTAGCTTAGTCGAGCTTGATCAAGCCCAATAATGCTGCGCCTTACTGCGCAGAAATGTCATTAGATTTTTGCGCGAGCCGGGCTTCTAGGCGCTTGCGCCAAGCCGTGACCACATGCCATCGCCAAAAATAGCGCATGGCGATATAGCCTACCGTACCTAACACCAGCCCTAGTACGACCGAGCCAAGGAAGAATGGTTTGAGCTGCTGAAGTAGGCCTACCTCGAAAGCGTCTACGGGCGCATCCGACATATGCAGTGCGCGCGTCGCCAAATGTTCTAGCTGATGCCAGGTGAGCATGGGCACATCAAGCAAATGGCTACCTAACCAATAACCGCTATACATAAATGGCAATAGCGTTAGTGGGTTAGTGATCCATACCAGCAGAATCATCAGCGGCAAATTAATGCGAAAGACAATGGCGATAGCGGTGGCCGGCACCATTTGAAAAGGTACGGGTAGGAAGGCGCAGAATAGACCCCAAAACATCGCCCATGAAGCCGAGCGGCGGTTTAGGTGCCAGAGACTAGGATCGCTCAGGCGGTTGCGTAAAAAGCCGAGGCCCTTCATCTCTCGGATTTGCTCCGGAGTGGGAAGGTAGCGACGAATAAAAGCCTTAGCCATGAGGTCTTCCATGTTCTACCCAGAAAGAGGGCAGGCCGTAGTCTACACTGAGAGTTGATTCAACTGGAATGGATGCCAGGGGAGCAACAGCGTGTCTTCGCTATTATTTAGTTTTGTTTATGGCGTATTTTTGTTGCGCCTATGGGCGCAGCTGCCTTCATTTATGCTTTGCTTAGCCTATTGCGCAGTGATATTGGGCGGCATTTTTCTTGCTCAGCTTCTTCGTCAGCGCCGCTCATTTAAAGATTTCGCCCTCAGCTGGCCAGCACTTGCCGGCATCGGTTTGAGCGCGGGCATGCTCTGGTCTGTATTTGCCGCAACGCAGGCGATGACGCAGCAGCTGCCATCGGCGTGTGAAGGTGAGCGCCTGAATGTCACGGGTCGTATTGTTAGCTTGCCAAGACCAGCGCAGCCCGTTGGCGAGCGTTTTGTCTTTCAGCCTATTTCAGGCGCTGAATCGTGTTGGCAGAGTGGCGTTAACTGGCAGCTGAGTTGGCGCGGCGATATTTTATTAAAGCCTGATGAAGTGTGGCGCTTTCAGCTGCGCTTGAAGCGGCCCAATGGTGTGGTCAATCCTGGTGGCTTCGATGGTGAGCTGTGGTGGCATCAGAACGGCATTAGCGCCACTGGCTGGGCGAGCTCTGGCGAGCGCATTGCTGCTGCCGAGACCACGCTCGATGGTTTGCGCTGGCGTATTCGCCAACATTTGCTAGCGAGCTTTGCAGATCAGCCCGATGCCGCCGGCACAGTATTGGCGCTGCTCACTGGCGACCGTGCGGGCATGTCCATCGAAGCCTGGGACAGATACGCGCGCACCGGCATCACGCATTTGGTGGCGATTTCAGGTGTGCACATCACCATGGTTGCCTGGTTAGTAGCGTGGTTTGTTCGCCGCTGCTGGTTGCGCTCACCGAAGCTGGCGTTGTGGCAGCCAGCCGATAACACTCGACACACGCACGGCTGGCTGGCGGCATGTGGCTATGGTGCGTTGGCGGGCATGGAAGTGCCAACGCAGCGCACTTTATTGATGCTCGGAATGATCGTTTGGCTACGTTGCCTGCCAGGTGAGATGCGCGCGACACAAAGCCTGTTATTGGCTTTAACGGCGGTGCTGCTGCTCGATCCCTTAGCGATTCATTCGGCCGGTTTGTGGTTGTCTTTTGCTGCTGTCGCCTTACTGATGGCTGGCGGCATGGCTCCCGGTGAGGAAGTGAGTTGGCGCGCGGGTTTTCGAGCGCAATGGCTGGCGACGTGGGGCTTACTGCCGTTGACCTTGGCGCTATTTTCTCGGCTAGCGTGGCTGAGCTTGCCGATCAATATCATCGCCATCCCGTGGGTAACGTTTACTGTGGTACCAGTGGCAATGGCGGGCCTGCTCGCGCATAGCGTCTCCGAGCCGCTAGGCCATGCGTTATGGGCTTTGGCTATTGGCAGCATGGCCATGCTCGATGAGTTGCTGAAATGGGCGGCAGCACTGCCGGGAGCGGCCATTGATTGGCATTTACCTGGCGCGACAGTCTGGGCGCTGGGCTTGAGTATTGCTTTATTACTGATGCCGCGCGCGCTGCCTGGGCGGCAATTGGCATGGCTGCCGCTGCTTGCGCTGTGTTGGCCACAGCCGAGCTTGAGCGAAGGCCAGTTGCGGCTGAGCATTATCGATGTCGGTCAAGGTTTGTCGGTGCATGCGGAAACGGCAAAACATCAGCTGTTATTTGACACTGGTGCGGCATTTAGCGATGACGCCGGCGCTGGTCAGCGCATTATTTTGCCGTATTTGCGCTGGGCTCAGGTGCGCTCGCTCGATGCTCTCGTGTTTAGCCACGACGACAATGATCATACCGGCGGTGGCGGGGCGATCTTGCGCACGCTGCCGGTGGCCCAGGTTTGGGGCGAGTGGCCATCGCATTTGGCGCAATGGCCTTTAGCTGAGCGTCCGCCGCAGCAAGGTTGCCGCAGTGGCCAGCGTTGGCAATGGGATGGCGTCGAGTTCGAGTTTCTGTGGCCAGACCCAACGTTTTTGCTCAAGCGCGATAATGAGCGCTCTTGCGTGCTGCGCATTCGTGCGCAGGGATTTACCGTGCTGATTCCGGCCGACCTAGAGGCACAAGGCGAATTAACGCTGTTAGCTATGCAGTCTGATCTGCGCGCAGATTTACTCTTACTTGGCCACCATGGTAGCAAAACATCGAGCACCGAAAGTTGGCTAGATGCGGTTGCGCCGCGCGAGGTCATTGCCACCGTTGGTTATCGCAATCGTTTTCATCATCCGCACTCCACAGTGCAACAACGCGTTATGGCTAGAGGTATTCCGCTGTATCGAAGTGATGACAGTGGTCTGTTGCGTTATGAGTTTCTTCAAGTTGGGCGATGGCCACGAGTGCAGCATGGGCGATTGCTCGATAAGCATTATTGGCGAGCAAAACCGCAGCTGCTTTCGCCTCAGCTATCTGAAATGCCGCCCTAAGTGCTTGGCGCACTGGCCGCCATCCCTTAGAGTAGCGGCTATTCGCGATGAGGAGATGAGCCTGTGTTTGAGATGATGAAATCTGGCGGGTATTTGATGCTGCCGTTGTTAGTGGCGTCGGTGCTGGCCTTGGCAATCATCCTAGAGCGTGCGTGGTCATTACGCCGAAGTCGGGTGGCGCCGCCACAGCTGTTAAGCCAAGTTTGGCGACAGCTGCAAGCAGGTGAAATGAATGCTGATCAGCTGCGTTTACTGCAAGCTGGCTCACCCTTAGGCTCTTTGTTGGCAGCGGGCTTGATCAATGCGCGCCATGGCCGTGATCTCACCAAAGAAAGTATCGAAGATGCCGCTACACCGGTCGTGCACGAAATGGAGCGCTACCTAACGTTGCTCGGCACCATAGCGATGATTTCACCCTTGTTGGGCTTGCTCGGCACCGTTATCGGCATTATCGATGCATTTTTAGTGGTCACTGCCGGTGGCATTAGCGATCCGACAGCATTAGCGGGTGGCATTTCTAAAGCCTTGGTGACAACGGCTGGCGGCATCTTTGTCGCCATCCCAGCAATGATTATGCACCGTTATTATCTGCGCCATATTCAGACTCTAATAGTGAGCATGGAGCAGCAGGCGGTGAAGCTGGTCGATATGCTGCACGGCGATCGTGAGGTGGATGTGCTGCCTAGCGCCGCTAGCTTCACAGCGCCCGCCACAGGCAGCGTTGCAACACCGAGCAGAGATGGAGCTGAGGCGTGAAATTAAAGCGTCCCATGGATGATCATTTGGAACTCAATCTCACGCCATTGATTGATTGCCTGCTGTTTTTGATTATCTTTTTCTTGCTGTCGACCACGTTTGCAAAGACCGGCAAATTACAGATTACCTTGCCCCAGGCCGATGCCACGGTGCCGGCTGCGAAGAAAAATCCTTTAGAAGTCTCGGTAGATGGTCGCGGCCATTACGCCGTCAATGGTGAGGTGTTGGCCGCTAATAGCCCTGAAGCGTTGCGCACTGCCATCGAGGCAAAAGCAGGTGAGAAGCGCGATCAACCATTGATTATTTCTGCCGATGGCCAAGCGCCGCATCAGTCAGTGGTAACGATCATGGATATCGCCGGCCAGCTTGGGTTTCGTCAAATTGGTATTGGCACACAAAAAGCTGCCACTAGCGCCCCTTAATTTTTTGGAAGTTTATTCATGAGCTCAGCGCCAGTCGAAACTACTAGCTGGGAGTCGTATAAGCGGCTTTTAGGCTATACCCGAAAACATTGGAAAATCTTTTTGTTTGCTGTCTTCGGCTTCATTTTGAATGCGCAAACCGAATGGGCTGCGGCGCAATTATTGAAGTACATCATTACCGCGATTCAAGACCAAGATCAGGCCTCGAAAAATATGTTTCCGGTGCTGATTATCACGCTATTTCTTGTGCGTGGTATTGGTAGCTTTATTGGCACCTATTATATGTCTCTGATTTCTCGCAATATTGTCTATGCATTGCGGATTGAGTTGTTTGATCGCCTGATGACGTTGCCGGCACGCTATTATAACGAAAACTCAGCGGGGCATATTTCTGCCAAGCTCATGTACAACGTTGAGCAAGTCACAGCCGCAGCCACGGATGCGCTAAAAACGATTGTGCGCGAGGGCGCGGTTGTCATCGGCTTATTCGGCTATTTGTTTTACACCAACTGGAAGTTGTCGTTATCGCTGCTGGTGGTTGGGCCATTTGCTGCCATGCTAGTTCGCGTGGCAAGTAAGCGTTTCCGCAAGCTCGCGGTGCGCATGCAAAATGCCATGGGTAATCTTAACCATATCGCGCAAGAGGCCATTAACGGCTTCCTCGTGGTGAAGACGTATGGCGGCGAAGACTTCGAGCGTAATCGCTTCGACAAAGCTTCGCGTGAGAACCTCAAGCAGGGCATGAAAATTGTCGTCACCAGCGCCATCAATACACCAGTAATACAGCTGCTGATGGCCGTGGCTCTGGCCGGCGTGATTTGGGTGGCCTTGCAGCCAGGCATCACTGGGCAGACTTCACCAGGTGAGTTTGTCGCCTATATTACGGCAGCAGGCCTGATGGCTAAGCCGATCAAATCACTGACTGAAGTGAATGAAAAGCTGCAACGCGGTATCTCTGCAGCGCAGTCAATTTTCGATGTCATTGATGAGACACCTGAGCCTACTGGCGGTACTCGCGCCATTACGCGCTTAAAGGGCGAAGTAGAGTTCCGCAATTTGCGCTTTGCTTATGAGCCAGGTAATCCTGTGCTGCATGACTTTTCTTTGAAAGTCGCGCCAGGTCAGACGGTCGCTATTGTTGGTCGCTCGGGTTCGGGCAAGACAACGCTAGTAAATTTGCTGCCGCGTTTTCACGATGCCGAAGCTGGCGAGCTGCTTATTGATGGCTTCCCGATTGACGACTATCCCGTGGGTGAGTTGCGCAAACAGATTGCCACGGTTAGCCAAAAGGTCATTTTGTTCGATGACACAGTGGCGAATAACATCGCCTATGGTGCCTACCGTCACTTGCCGCGCGAAACCATTGTGGCAGCAGCGAAAACGGCCTTTGCCGATGACTTTATTCGTGAGCTACCGCAGGGCTACGACACTCGCATTGGCCAAGATGGCATGCAGCTTTCCGGTGGTCAGCGCCAGCGTTTAGCTATTGCTCGTGCGTTGATTAAAGATGCGCCTATCTTGATTTTGGACGAAGCCACGAGCGCGCTCGATAACGAGTCTGAGTTCTATATTCAGGCCGCTCTTGAGCGCGTCATGGAAGGCCGCACGACGCTGGTGATCGCCCATCGTTTATCGACTATTGAAAACGCCGATGTCATTGTTGTGATGGATCAAGGCCGCATTATTGAGCAAGGCAATCATGCCGAGCTACTAGCCAAAGCTGGCGTTTACGCGCAATTGCATAGCCGCCATTTTAGTGAGGATGACGATGGCCGCATGGCCTGAACGTTGGCATCAGGGGCATTTCTTGCTGCGCTTGCTATTGCCACTGTCGTGGCTATTTAGCTGGCTTGCCGCGCGACGAAAACGCGCCTATGCCTCAGGCAAAAAGCCAACGTGGCGCGCCCCCGTGCCTATCATCGTGGTGGGTAATATCAGCGTTGGTGGCACCGGTAAAACACCATTAACACAAGCTATTGTGCAGCAGTTACAGGTCGCAGGCTGGCGCCCAGGCATCATTAGTCGTGGCTATGGTGGCAGCTGTGAGTACCCTTGCGAGGTGAGCACACAAGCGACACCAGCTAAAGTTGGCGACGAGCCTTTGCTGCTGGCGCGTGCCAGTGGTGTACCGGTAGTTGTTGATCCTGTGCGTAGTCGCGGCGCCGCATTTTTACTGGCGCATCACCCCGAATGTGATGTGATTATTTCTGATGATGGCCTGCAGCATTACGCCCTTGAGCGCGATATTGAAATTGCCGTGATCGATGGTAAACGTGGCTTAGGTTCGGGCTGGGCATTGCCGGCCGGACCTTTACGTGAGCCTGTAGCGCGGTTAAATGAAGTCGATTTTGTCGTGCTCAATGGTTCATGGCACTTAACCACGCCGGTGCCGGAAAATGCCTACACCATGGTGCTTGAGCCACAGCCTTGGCTGCCAGTTTGCCTTGAGCAGGCCAATCAAACACCACCACTGAAAGGCCCTGTGCATGCGATTGCGGGTATTGGTCATCCGCCACGATTTTTTGAATTGCTCGCAAGCCTTGGCTATGGCCCTGAGCCACACTCGTTCCCTGATCATTACGCTTACCGTGCCGAAGATCTGCGTTTTGAGCCGCTACTGCCACTGGTCATGACCGAAAAAGATGCAGTGAAGTGTGCGCAATTTGCACCGCCAAATAGCTGGTATGTGCCGGTTCGAGCTATGCTGCCAGATGTATTTTGGCAGGAGTTATTGGCGCGTTTGGCAGAAAAAAAGGCTGCTCAGCCCAACATCATGTGAATTAAAAATAGATTGGATATTGCTCATGCTAGATAAAAAACTGCTCGCACTATTGGCTTGCCCACTCTGCAAAGGCCCATTAATTCATCAGCAAGATGAGCTGATTTGTCGTGCCGATGCACTGGCGTTTCCAGTGCGTGATGGCATCCCTGTGATGCTTGAAGGTGAGGCGCGAGCGCTGACCTTAGAGGAATCTTTGCCTGAGCATGGCGCGCGCTAAGCGCTGGCAATTGATCATTTGAGCTTCGACTGAGAGGACAAAGCTGATGAGTTTTCGTGTTGTTATTCCCGCCCGTTTTGGCTCTAGCCGACTGCCTGGAAAACCCCTACTCGACATCGCAGGCAAGCCCATGGTGGTGCATGTCTATGAGCGAGCCTTACTCAGCGCCGCGACCGATGTGGTGGTTGCCACCGACGATCAGCGTATTGCCGATGCGCTGCGCGCCTACGATGCACCAGTAGTGATGACACGTGCTGATCATCCTTCCGGCACTGATCGTCTGCAAGAAGTCGCCGAGCAGCTCGGTTGGCAGCCCGATGACATCGTGGTCAATGTTCAGGGCGATGAGCCCTTAATTCCGCCCAGTGTGATTAACCAAGTGGCGGATAATCTGGCCAAGGCCTCTGAGGCGGGCATGGCAACATTGGCTGAGCCCTTGCACGATATTGAGCAATTATTTAACCCCAATATCGTTAAGCTCGTGCGTGATGTAAATAACTTTGCCCTGTATTTCAGCCGTGCTCCAATGCCATGGGCGCGTGATGCCTTTGCGCTAAACCGCGAGCAGCTGCCACCCGAAGCCTTATCGTTATATTTGCGCCACCTTGGTATTTACGCCTATCGCGTCGGCTTTTTGCATGACTATGTGTCGTGGCCGCCGGCGCTGATTGAGCAGGTGGAGTCATTAGAGCAGTTGCGCGCCCTATATCAAGGTGTGCGTATCCATGTTGATGTCGCCCATGCCTCATTGCCACCAGGTGTGGATACTCAAGCTGATCTTGACCGAGTGCGCGCTATTTTGGCGGGCTCAGGTGCTGTTGGGGCAATGGCATGAAGCTGGCAGAACGAGAGGCAAGTGATTTAGCCGCGCCGACAGCCAGCTATACAGAATCTGCTACGCGCGTGCTCTTTGTTTGTCTCGGCAATATATGTCGCTCACCAACCGCAGAGGCCGTATTTCGTCAGCGCGCCTCACAAGCTGGCTGGGATGCTCTCCTACAAGCAGATTCGGCAGGCACAGCAGATTGGCACACGGGGAAGTCTCCTGACCCACGCAGCCAACGTCATGGCGCTGAGCGTGGCTATGATTTATCGCCGCTGCGTGCGCGTCAGGTCAGCTGGCATGACTTCGATGAGTTTGATCATATCCTCGCCATGGATGATAAAAACTTCGTCGACTTGCAAACGCTAGAGCGCGAAGCTGCACATCATTTAGGCCATGAACCGCGTGCTGTTTTGGCTAAACTCATGGACTTTGCACCGGATCTACTGAGTAATGTGCCTGACCCATACACTGGCGGTCCTAAAGGCTTCGACGAAGTTATTGACCTAGTGGAGGCCGCCTGCGATGGCCTTTTGCGCAGCGTGCTAAAGGCGCGTGGCGTGCTTGGTTGCGGCTGCTAATGAGCACTGCTATTCGCGAGAATGTTGATTTGCAGGCGTTTAATACGCTAGGTCTAAGAGCTCGCGCCGCTCATTTTGTCGAACTCACCAATGAAGCCGATCTTGCTCCACTGCTAGCGCGGGCCAAGGCCGAAGCATGGCCCGTGCAGCTATTGGGTGGCGGCAGCAATATTGTTTTCGCAGGCGATGTATCGGGCTTGACCATCCGCCTAAGTTTGCGCGGCATTCGCCTCATCAGCGATAGCCAAGCTGGCGCTAAGATAGTGGCCGAAGATTGCGTCATTATTGAGGCGGCTGCCGGTGAGTCATGGCATGAATTCACGCAATACACCTTGGCCCAAGGTTGGGCAGGTTTAGAAAACCTTTCCTTGATTCCAGGCTCAGTCGGTGCGGCGCCGGTGCAAAATATCGGCGCTTATGGAGTTGAGGTTGCCGATGTCATGCACTCATTACGTGCTTATGATCGTGAGCAAGGGCAGGTAGTAGAGCTGTCGGCTGCAGACTGTGGCTTTGCTTATCGAGACAGTATTTTTAAGTCGCAACAGCCTGGGCGCTACGTGATTTTATCGGTGCGATTTGCTTTGTCTGCCAAGCGCCCGCTGGTGTTGGGCTATGGCGATATTCAAACGGCGTTAGCAACGGCTGGAGTACAAGAGCCGAGCGCTATTGATGTTGCGCAAGCAATTATTCGAATTCGCCAGGCGAAGCTGCCTGACCCCGCCGTGCTCGGTAATGCCGGCAGCTTTTTCAAAAACCCGTTGATGCCCAGTGCTCAGATTGAGCAGCTACAGGCGCAGTTTCCGGGCTTGGTCGCATATCCTGCGCAGCTAAGCACGCCGGGATGGCAAAAGGTTGCTGCTGGCTGGCTGATCGAGCAGGCGGGCTGGAAAGGTTATCGCCGTGATTCGGTGGCCGTGCATGAACGCCAAGCCTTGGTGCTGGTGCATCATGGCGGTGGCAATGGTGCTGAGCTATTGGCCTTGGCCGCTGACATTGTCGCCAGCGTGCAGGCGCGCTATGGCATTCATCTAGAGCAGGAACCGGTGTTGATGGGCGGCTAAGCGGCCGACGTTATCGTCAACGTGGTAATGCTAAAGACAAATTCACAGCCATAAAAATGCCCCGATTACGGGGCATTTTTATGATCTGAGATTACCGCTCTGGCGTTAGCCTTCTGAGGGTGTCTCAGTGGCTTTTGCTTCGGCTTTCAGGCGTGCTTCTTGCTCGCGCTGTAAGCGGCGGCGCACGCGAGGATCATTGCTGGCACGACGCTCAGCTTTCTCGCCTTTGCTTTCGCTAGGAGTTTCTACAACGGCGGCTTCAGGAGCAGCAGCTTCAGTAGCCTCACTTTGCACTTCAGTAGTTTCTGCTGGTGCTTCAGCGGCCGCTTCAACGACTGCTTTCGGTGCTGGTTCTGGGCTTGGCTCAGCCGTTGCTTCAGCTGCGACGAACGCAGCAGGTTCAGGGCTAGCTTCAGTTGCGGCAGCTTTTGTCGCTATCTCTGCTTCTGCTTCTGGCGCAGCTTTTGGGGCTTCTGTTGCAACAACAGTTGCTTCAGGAGTAGCCGACTCGGCAGGCGCAGTGTCGGCAGTTACGACGACTTCCGCCGTAGTACTTGTGGCGACTTCAGCAACGGCAGATTCAGTCGCTGCAGTAGCGTCAGCAGACTCAGTTACTGTAGCAGCTGCTTCAATATCAGCGACCTCGGCAACAGGCTGCTTAACAGCGGCTGACTCAGCTTTCGTTGGTTCAGCGACAGCTGCTGTAGTTGGTTCAGCACTATTTGCTGCAATAACCGGCGCCTCATCTGTGACAGCACTATTTTGCGCAGCCTCATTTGAAGTTGCTGCAACTGTTGCCGCAGTAACGCCAGCAGCAGTTTTGGCTGCTAATTCTTCAGGTACGGGCAGGCCGGCATCAACTAGTACTTGCGGATCGCGCTCGCGTGGTCCGCGTTGGCGGCGCGAAGGATGGCGATTGCGACGGCGGCGCTCTCCGCCCTCGGCATTAGCAGCGGCTGAAGCGATGTTGCCATCGACACTTGCTGTAGCTGCGGTATCGGCTTGAACTGCTTCAACGGCAACTTCACGATTAGCTTCTTTCGCTGCTTCACGATTTGGGTCGCGAGGCGGGCGTGGTGCACGTGGTGGGCGCGGCGGACGAGGTGGGCGCGGAGTTTGCTCGGTACCTTCCGCTGCATCACGGCGTTCGCCACGAGCAGGGCGGCCGCCGTTGCTATTACCATTGCCATTGCTGCCGTTGTCATTAGTGGAGCTATCGGTTTGTGGACGACCACCAGCGGCTTGCAGTTCGTTATTTTGGCGACGCTCAGGCTGACGACCACGGCCTTGGCCACGCCCACCGCGTTGACCGCCATTGTTGTTGCGGTTTTGATTAGAACGATTTTCAGGAACTACGGGCTCAGGCTCGGGCTTGATGCCAAATAGCGTGCTGAAAAAGGTTTTTAGCCAGATCAAAAAGCTAACATTGTTTGCTACTGGCGCAATGGTATTTGCCTTGGCAGCCGGTGCAGCGGTAGCGCGCGCTTCGCGAGGCGCTTGCTGAGTAGGTGCTTGTGTCACTGGCGTGACATTACGCACGGCAGCGACCTGACGTTTCGGCGCCTCGCCATCAACAGCTTCCAGTACAACCTCAAGCGCTGGCGCTTCAATACGCTCAACGAGTTTGAAGCTTGGGCCGTCGTCATCGTTTTCTTCGACTTGGTCATCGCGCAGACGAGAAACTTCGTAGTGCGGTGTGTCCATGTGCGGATTAGGCAAAATCAAGATGCGAACTTTGCTGCGTAGTTCCAGCTCAGCCAAGGTTTGACGTTTTTCATTGAGCAGGAAGGTGGCGACCGATACTGGAACGGAAGCGTTGATTTGCGCGGTACGTTCTTTCAGCACTTCTTCTTCGATCAAACGCATGATCGACAACGCTAGTGAACGCACATCACGAACCATGCCTGTGCCATTACAGCGTGGGCAGACTAAGCCTGTGGACTCTTCTAGCGATGGACGTAGGCGTTGGCGCGAAAGTTCGAGCAGGCCAAACTTCGAGATACGACCCATTTGAATACGGGCGCGATCCATCGTTAATGCTTCACGCAGGCGCTCTTCAACCATGCGCTGATGCTTTGGCGGCGTCATGTCGATGAAATCGATAACTACCAAGCCGCCGCTATCACGCAGGCGCAGCTGACGCGCGACTTCGTCGGCAGCTTCTAAGTTGGTGTTAAGAGCGGTTTCTTCGATGTCACTGCCTTTAGTGGCGCGCGCCGAGTTGATGTCGATAGACACCAAAGCTTCAGTTGGGTCGATAACAATCGAGCCACCCGATGGCAATTTTACTTCGCGTTGGAAGGCAGTCTCAATTTGGCTCTCGATTTGGTAGCGATTAAACAGCGGCACCGAATCTTTATAGAGTTTAATTTTGTTCTGATAATGCGGCATGACTTGCTGCACAAAGCTCATGGCTTCGTTATAAGCCGCTTCGTTATCGATCAATACGTCGTTGATGTCTTGGCGCAGATAGTCACGCACAGCACGAATAATGACGTTAGATTCTTGATAAATCAGGAATGGTGAAGGCTTTTCCGTGCTCGCTTGGTTGATGGAGTTCCATAGCGTGAGCAGATAATCCAAGTCCCATTGCAGCTCTTCAGCGCTGCGGCCAAGGCCAGCAGTACGGACGATTACGCCCATATCATTAGGGATGGTGATGGAGTTCAGCGCGTCTTTCAGTTCTTGACGCTCTTCACCTTCGATACGACGCGAGATGCCGCCGGCGCGAGGGTTATTAGGCATGACCACTAAGTAGCGGCCAGCTAGCGAGATAAACGTGGAAAGTGCTGCGCCTTTATTGCCTCGTTCTTCTTTTTCTACTTGAACGATGACTTCTTGGCCTTCCTGCAACGCTTCTTTGATGCTGATGCGGCCGCCGGCTTCCTTTGGCGACTTGTTGAAGTATTCACGAGCAACTTCTTTTAATGGCAAAAAGCCGTGGCGATCGCCGCCGAAGTCGACAAATGCTGCTTCTAAGCTAGGCTCAACGCGAGTTACGCGGCCTTTATAAATGCTGGCTTTTTTCTGTACGCGGCCACGGTGTTCGAGGTCGAAATCATAGAGGCGTTGGCCATCTACCATTGCCACCCGAATTTCTTCGTCGTGTGTGGCGTTAATTAACATGCGTTTCATGTGCGGCTACCCTAAGGGTTATAGGCCGTCTGAGAAAACGCAGGCAGGTGCACGGCAACAGAACAACACCATGAGTACATGGGTCATTAAGGTTAACTTTTACCGGCCGATCGGGCTAGCTCAAGTCATTGATTCTGTTGTTGGTCATCCGGGTCAGGTACAGGGTGTCTGCACGGAGCTGGGAGACGCGGTTCCATGTCCGTGGACATGGGCCGAAAACAATTCCTGCCTGTGCTACATCTATATGACGGCACTAGGCTGTGTTGTTGGTAAGCGCGTATCGTCAACGCTTACCGGTACTTTGGTGTTACGGCTAGCCGGAGGAGGTGCATGGGTCGGTGGTCAACACTGGGGTTAATACCTCTCAGTAGACCAAGCTCGTGTGCGATTCCCGCCGGACAGCGTCGCTTTGCTTTATACTTCCGCCACCATTTTGCTAAACCCGATGCTTTTGGGCATAAACTGGCAAAATGAGGGTCTTAAATTGCTAAGCGACTCGCTAATATAGCAGTCATCCCCGTGTGCTGCTAGATAAGCGCACCAAATTATCCACAGGCTTGTTCATGCACGCACCCGATAGCTCCGATACACCCGCCGTTAGTTACATCACAGTGGATGCCGCTTATGCCGGCCAACGCCTCGACAACTTTTTGATGACGGCGCTGAAAGGCACGCCACGCACACTTATTTATCGCATCGTGCGTAAAGGTGAGGTGCGCGTTAATAAAGGCCGTATTAAGCCTGATTACCGTGTTGAGGCAGGCGATATCATTCGCGTGCCACCGATTCGCATGAGCGAAGAGGCGCCAGCGCACCGGCCATCGACTGGTTTGCAAAAGCTGCTGGAGCAGCGTTTGGTTTTTGATGAAGACCATCTGATGGTGATCAATAAGCCAGCGGGCCTAGCCGTACATGGCGGCAGCGGTATTTCTGTGGGCCTAATTGAAGCGCTGCGCACCATGCGCCCTGAGCAGGCCGGCAGCCTTGAGCTGGTGCATAGGCTCGATCGCGATACTTCAGGCTTGATCATGGTTACTGGTCATCGACCTTTATTGCGCGCACTTCATGCTCAGCTGCGCGATGGTCAAATGGACAAGCGCTATGTGGCACTGCTTAGCGGTCGTCTGCAAGGCACAACGCACCGCGTTGAAGCGCCGCTATTAAAGGTCGAGCGCCCAGGTGGCGAAGCGATCGTGCGCGTATCGCGTGAAGGCAAGGCGGCGATTACCGTATTTACGGTGCTGGAGCGTTATAAAGACGCAACACTGGTCGAGGCGCATTTGCTCACCGGCCGTACTCACCAGATTCGTGTTCATGCTCAGCATTTAGGTCATGCACTCGTTGGTGATACCAAATATGGCCGCGATGCAGATAATGAGCGCTTTAAAGCCAAAGGCTTGTCGCGACTGTTTTTGCATGCTCGCGACCTGAAGCTGACGCTGCCATCTGGCAAGCGTTTGGTGCTATCGGCTGAGCCCGATGACGACTTCGAGAAAGGTTTGGCGGTGTTGCGCCGTGCCTAAGTTTGACCTAGTGATTTTCGACTGGGATGGCACGGTGATGGACTCAGTGGCGCAGATTGTCAGCAGCATTCAAGCTTCTGCGCGCGATCTTGGTGTCGATGTACCTAGCGAGGCAGCGGCGAAAGATATTATTGGCTTGGGCTTGCCCGAGGCCATGCGCGTGTTGTTTCCGACAGTAAGCGAGGCGGCACGCGAAGCATTACGTCAGCAATATGCCACGCATTTTGTCGCCAGCAGTAATAAGCAAACTAAGCCGTTTGCTGGCGCTGAAGCAATGCTGCAAGGCCTGCGAGCTCAGGAGCTAACGCTTGCTGTGGCCACAGGTAAAAGTCGCAAGGGCTTGGATCGCGTAATGGCCGATACTGGCTGGGCACATTATTTTAAAGCCACACGTTGTGCTGATGAGACGCTGTCTAAGCCTGATCCGCGCATGCTCAACGAGCTGTTGAGCGAGCTGAGTGTGCCGGTGCAGCGCGCCATCATGGTCGGCGATACAACCTATGACTTGGCCATGGCGGAGTCGATTGGCATGGCCTCGGTTGGCGTCACCTATGGCGTGCACAGCGCCGAGCGGCTATTGGCTCACCAGCCTTTGACGCTCTGCCACTCGCTGCCCGAGTTGGCGACTTATTTGCAGCAAACGATTAATCAGTGAGGGTGTGTCATGGCGGAATGGGGCAATGGTCGCGGTCCGCGCGACTGGGCATTGGTTGAGCGCTTTCTTTTAGAAGATTTGAACGATAGACGGCGCGCTAAGCGCTGGCAGTGGATTCGTCGCGGCTTATTTATTGTTGTGGTGGCGCTATTTGCCTATCGCACTATTGGCTCCATGGGTGCCGAAAGCTTTGGCGCACATACCGCCGTCATCACTATTGATGGCGCGATTGCGGCAGATATGCCGGCCAATGCCGATAGCCTGATCGAAGCGCTCGATAGCGCCTTCAGCGCGACTGAGGCCAAGGCCGTGGTCTTGCGCATCAATAGCCCTGGCGGCAGCCCTGTGCAGGCCGATGAGGTCTATCGTGAGATTCGTCGCCAGCGCTTAATCCATCCTGATAAGCCGCTTTATGCAGTGATTAGCGATATGGGTGCGTCGGGTGCTTACTACATCGCGGTGGCGGCCGATAAGATCTACGTCAATCCATCCAGCTTGGTGGGATCGATCGGCGTCATCATGCCTGGCTTTGGCGTGCCTGAGCTACTGCAGAAGCTTGGTGTTGAGGATCGTACTTTGGCTGCAGGTGCACACAAAAATCTGCTTAGCCCTAGCAAGCCCGTGAATGAGATTGAGCAGGCGCATGTGCAGGGCGTGTTGGATGCCGTGCATAGGCAATTTATTGCTGCTGTGAAAGCAGGCCGTGGTGAGCGCTTAAAGGTCAACGACGATACCTTCTCGGGTTACTTCTGGAGCGGCGATCAAGCCATCACGCTAGGTCTGGCGGATGACATCGGTTCCTTGCACTCGGTGGCGCGTGATGTGGTGAAAGCTGAGACGTTGGTGGACTACACCTTGATGCCTAATCCCGTTGATTCAGTGCTGCGCCGTTTGGGTGCTGTGGTTGGCCAAGAGTTCGCTACGAGCCTGCGTCAAACCCTAGGTTTGGAAGCAAGTCGCGTTACGCTTAAATAAGCCACAAATGCAGCAATAGTCCTTTGACAGGGGCGGGGTGAATCCGTATTATCCCGCCCCTATGTCAGACAGCACAATTCCACACATCATCGAACCAGGCAAATGGGCCGATCGCGCAGCAGTGCTCGATGTCGCCATGCCATTAGCGCGTTTTACGCGCTTGCTTGATGGCGCCTTAAGTACAGATGGTGAAGTGACAGTGCATGTCGCGTTTGCTCGCGATGCGCGGCATTTTCCGGTGTTAGCGGGTCGCTTAGAGACCACGCTTTCGTTAGAATGCCAGCGCTGCTTACAGGCCGTTAATGTGCCGATATCGGCACAAGTAAATGTGTTTATGTTGAACGATGACGAGGAAGTTGAGCGTTTATCGGAAGCTGAAGATTTTGTTCTAGCAGACAATGGTGAACTAGATTTCCCAGAGCTGCTGGAAGATGAACTGATCTTGGCTTTGCCATTAGTGGCAAACCATGAGGACTGTGAGCCAGCAGTGCCGTTAGTTGACGACACCGTAGCCGAGCCCGAAACGTTGAGAGAGAACCCATTTCATGTCTTAGCGAGCTTGAAAAAGCACTAAGACGCGAAGTGACACCAAAGTGAGACTGCTGCAGTTAAGCAACAGTCGTGAGTAAAATGCCGGAGTAAACCATGGCCGTTCAACAGAACCGTAAAAGCCGTTCACGTCGTGACATGCGTCGTTCGCATGATGCCTTGAATGGCCCAACCCTGAGCGTCGATCAGACCACTGGTGAATTACACCGTCGTCATCACGTCACCAAAGATGGCTTCTATCGCGGTCATCAGCTCTTTGGCGTAAAAGACGAAGCATAAGACGCAGTAATCTATGTCGATTACGCTGGCGGTTGATGTAATGGGAGGCGACTTCGGTGCCTCCGTTACTGTGCCAGCGGCGTTAAAAATAGCCGCCATTGCCCCCGACGTGAGTTTTTTGTTGGTGGGTGATGAAGCGGCTATTTTGCCATTTCTGGAAAAAACTCCAGATGCTCTGCGCAAGCGCATGAGCATTGTGCACACCAGCGAATTTGTCACCATGGACGATAAAGTCTCGGTGGCGCTGCGTCAGAAAAAGCGCTCTTCCATGCGCTTGGCTGCTGAAGCCGTTCGCGATGGCCACGCTCAGGCTTGTATCTCTGCGGGCAATACCGGCGCGCTCATGGCCGTTAGTCGTTTTGTGCTAAAAACCCACCCTGCAATAGACCGCCCAGCCATCATGACGGCCCTGCCAACGCAGCGTGGTCATGTTCATATGCTTGATCTCGGCGCCAATATTGATTCTGAACCTGCTCATTTGCTGCAGTTTGCTCGTATGGGCTCGCTTGTGGCGGGCGCGCTCGATGGCCATGCCAGTCCGCGCGTGGCACTGCTTAATATTGGCGAAGAAGAAATCAAGGGCAACGACCTCATCAAGCAGACGCATGAGCTGCTGCGTAACTCCGGTCTAAATTACATCGGCTATATCGAAGGCGATGGTGTTTTCCGTGGTGAGGCAGAAGTGGTTGTCTGCGATGGTTTCGTTGGCAATATCGCGCTGAAAAGTTCTGAGGGTGTGGCGAAAATGATCGCCGCCATGATTAAAGTGCAGATTAACCGTAATTGGCTGACCAAAATCTTAGGCGCTTTGGCTTATCCCATTTGGCGTGGCTTGAAGTCACAAATGGACCCCGGTCGCTACAATGGTGCCAGCCTCGTTGGCCTCAATGGCATTGTCATCAAAAGCCATGGTAGCGCCGATATCTCCTCCTTTGCGCATGCGCTTGAAGTCGCTATGTTAGAAGTGCGCAAAGATATTCCCGGCCTCATCTCGCGACGCTTTAGCGAAGCCGAGAGCAGCGCCGCTAGCGAATAGTAATAACTCATCTATTCATATAAAAAGGACCAACTATGACGACGACTGCATGGGTATTCCCAGGTCAAGGCTCGCAAAGCATTGGCATGCTTGCTGATTTAGCCGCTAGTTATCCCATTATTGAAGCGACCTTTGCTGAAGCTTCAGCCGCCTTGGGTAAAGACCTGTGGGCATTGGCGCAAAACGGCCCTGAGGCCGAAATGAACGCCACTGAAAACACTCAGCCCTTATTGCTCGCCGCAGGTATTGCCGTTTGGCGTGCGTGGAAACAAGCGGGCGGCCCTGCACCAGACTATTTAGCCGGTCATTCTTTGGGCGAATACACCGCACTGGTTGCCGCCGAGGTGATCTCACTGGCCGATGGTGTGCGCCTAGTCGCCGAGCGTGGCCGCTTGATGCAAGATGCCGTACCTGCAGGTGAAGGTGCGATGGCTGCGATTTTGGGCCTCGATAATGAGCAAGTCATTGCCGCCTGCAAAGCCGCTGCCGATGGCGACGTCGTTGCCGCGGTTAACTTTAATGCGCCCGGCCAAGTGGTTATTGCCGGCAGTGCCGCAGCGGTTGATCGTGCCATTATTGAGTGCAAAGCAGCTGGCGCTAAGCGTGCCTTGCCGCTATCGGTGAGTGCTCCGTCGCATTGTGCCTTGATGCGCCCTGCGGCAGACGAGCTAGCTAAGTGCTTCTATGCACTGACATTTAACAAATCGGTCATCCCTGTGGTGCAAAATGTTTCGGCAAAAGTGGCCAGCGATACAGCGACGCTACAGGCGGCATTGGTCGAGCAGCTCTATAGTCCCGTGCGTTGGGTTGAGTGCGTTGAGCATCTGAGTGCCTTAGGCGTAACGCAAATGCTTGAAAGTGGCCCGGGTAAAGTCCTCACGGGCTTGAATAAGCGTATTGATAAAAATATGACTCATTGGTCACTAGATTCAACCGAAGGTATGACTGCTGCGTTAGAATCACTTTGCTAAGCTAAGACGATCGGCTTGAAAGTTGTTTTTGAGCCAGAGGATTAAATATGAGTGAGTCAGAAAAAGTAGCGCTAGTCACTGGCGCTACACGTGGCATAGGTCGAGCAATTGCTTTAGCCCTTGGTCAACAAGGTCATACTGTCGTTGGCACTGCGACCACAGCCGAAGGTGCTGAACGCATTAGCGCTGCATTTGCTGAGGCTGGCGTAAAAGGCAAAGGCGTCGTGCTCAATGTTGCTGATGCTGAATCTATTGATCAGACCATTGCCGCGATTAACGCCGAGTTTGGTGCACCACAGATCGTGGTCAATAACGCTGGTATCACCCGCGATAACCTCATGCTGCGCATGAAGGCCGATGAGTGGGATGACGTTATCAATACCAATTTATCGGCGATTTTTCGCGTTACCAAGGCATGCCTTAAAGGTATGACCAAGGCGCGTTGGGGTCGCATTATTAATATCAGCTCGGTGGTTGGTTCCATGGGTAACCCTGGACAGGCCAATTATGCCGCTGCAAAAGCTGGGCTTGAAGGCTTTAGCCGTGCCTTGGCTGCTGAGATTGCTTCGCGCAACATCACGGTCAATTCCATTGCACCAGGCTTTATTGAAACAGATATGACTCAGGCTTTGCCGGAGGCGCAACGCGAGTTGTTACTCAAGCAAGTGCCGGCAGGTCGTTTAGGGCAACCGGAAGATATCGCCTCCGCGGTCGCGTTTTTGGCCTCAGATGCGGCGTCTTATATCACTGGAACCACGCTGCACGTCAACGGCGGCATGTACATGGCTTAACATAAGGCTATGAAATTCCTACATAAGTTGACTGAAACAACTACTTACGGTTTGACGGCAGGCTGTTCTTGCCAGCCACAAGTCGCTTCACTAGACTTAGTCGCGACTTGTCGGCCTAACCGACATCACAGGAGATAAACGTGAGCACAATCGAAGAACGCGTCAAAAAAATCGTTGCCGAACAACTGGGTGTTAAGTTGGAAGAAGTAACTAACGAAGCTTCATTTGTCGATGATTTGGGCGCTGACTCGCTGGACACCGTTGAATTGGTGATGGCGTTGGAAGAAGAATTTGAAACAGAAATCCCCGATGAAGATGCTGAGAAAATCAGCACCGTGCAAACGGCCATTGACTATGTTACTGCGCACAGCAAGCAGTAAGTAGTTTGTGTAAAAAGCCGCAGTAGCGTTTGCGCTCCTGCGGCTTTTTCGTGTCAGAGAGTGGAGAAATACATGGCAAAGCGTCGCGTAGTGGTCACAGGTTTGGGCATGCTTACCGGCCTTGGCGCCAGTGTAGAGTCGACCTGGCAGGGCATTAAAGCCGGTCAAAGCGGTATACGCACGGTCACGGATTTTGATTGCAGCGCTTTGACTACTCAGTTTGCCAGTCAAGTGCCTGATTTTATTGTCGATGATTATATGCCTGCGAAAGAAGCGCGGCGCATCGATGGCTTTATTCAGTATGGCCTCGCAGCAGGCTGTCAGGCCATGAAAGACTCTGGTCTTGAGATTACAGAGGCTAATTGCGACCGTGTTGGTGTCTTGTTGGGCTCGGGTATTGGTGGTTTAAACACTATTACATCTACCCATACGAATTTACTTGAGGGTGGCCCACGCAAAGTGTCGCCATTTTTTGTGCCTGGCTCCATCGTCAATATGGCAGCGGGCATGTTGGCTATTCGCTTTGGTCTTAAAGGGCCAAATCTTGCGATCGCGACAGCCTGCACGACTGGTACTCACAGCATTGGCATGGCGGCACGCATGATTGCCTATGGCGATGCCGATGCCGTGCTTGCTGGTGGTGCTGAGAAGGCCGTTAGTTTATTGGGTTTGGCGGGCTTTGCTGCACCGCGCGCGCTATCGACTCGCAACGATGACCCTGCAGCTGCCAGTCGGCCATTTGACCGCGACCGTGATGGCTTTGTCATGGGCGACGGCGCTGGCGTGGTGATGCTCGAGCTGCTAGAGCATGCACAAGCTCGTGGCGCCAGAATTTACGCTGAGCTTGTGGGTTTTGGCATGAGCGAAGATGCCTTTCACATGACTTCCCCCGTTGAAAATGGTGCCGGTGCAGCAGCGGCCATGCGTAATGCGTTAAAAGATGCTGGGCTGAATCCTGAGCAAGTGGACTATATCAATGCGCATGGCACTTCAACTTCAGCCGGCGATGTCGCTGAGTCGCTTGCCATTGAACAAGTGTTTGGCGACCACGCTACAAAACTGGCAGTAAGCTCGACGAAATCGATGACTGGGCATTTGCTCGGTGCAGCCGGTGGCGTAGAGGCGATTTTCAGTGTCTTGGCGATACGTGACCAGATCGTGCCGCCAACCATCAACCTCGATAATGTCGACCCACAATGCCGTCTCGACTATGTGCCTAATACCGCGCGTGAACAGCGTGTCGATGTTGTGGTATCGAACTCTTTTGGCTTTGGTGGCACCAATGCCTCGTTGGTGTTTCGGCGTCTGTGACGCAGCTAACGGTGAGCGTCTGGCGCGGCGCTGAGCAGCTCGATGCCATCGCCAGCGATGATCGCAGCCTGCGCTATGGCGATGGCCTGTTTGAGACCGTACGAGT
Organism: Paraperlucidibaca sp.; assembly: GCF_982810325.1. Taxonomy (NCBI): domain Bacteria; kingdom Pseudomonadati; phylum Pseudomonadota; class Gammaproteobacteria; order Moraxellales; family Moraxellaceae; genus Paraperlucidibaca; species Paraperlucidibaca sp. The sequence goes on along the minus strand of NZ_CEYEMI010000018.1, from coordinate 15,024 downwards.
CTTGGCAGGCAGGCCAGTGCTCATGGAGCAGCATTGGGCGCGCCTTAGCGTAGGCTGCGAGCGTTTAGGCCTGCCAGATGAGTCCATTTGGCGAGCTCATGTAACGTCATTTTTAGCTAATCGCCACCATGGCATCTTGCGAATTCAAGTCAGCGCCGGCTCCGGCGGCCGTGGCTATGCTCGCCCTAGCATCTGCCGGCCGGTATTGATATTGCATTGGTTCGATGAGCCGATGCCGCCACGCGATTGGGCGGAACAGGGCATTTGCATGTCTGAGGCTAGTCTACGATTGGCCGAGCAGCCAGCGTTGGCGGGCATTAAACACAGCAATCGACTCGAGCAAGTGTTGCTACGGCAAGAGCTCAGCGCTACGCCTGAATGCCAAGAAGCCGTGGTATATGACCAGTCTGGGCGCGTTATCGAAGGCGTGTTTAGCAACCTATTTTTTGTCCGCGATGGTGAATTACACACGCCAGCGTTGGGCCGATGTGGCGTGCGTGGGGTGCTTCGTGATGCCTTGCTTGATGCTTGCTCAGAGCATGGTATAGCCGCTGTTGTTGGGGATTTTACGCGAGCAGACTTACTCAGCGCCGACGCCATTTTCTTCGTTAATAGCGTCAATGGGTTGTGGCCGGTGCGGCGTTGGTTATCAGGACAAGAGCAGCTCATACCCGTTGGTTCGAGCAATGAAAGCGCCACTAGCCACGATAAGGCTTGGCGAATCGATGCAATCACCCGACAATGCCAAGACATCATTGCCCCGTGGTTTGCTAACGCATGAGTACACTCGCTGCCCCAAAAAAGCCGATTCGTAAACGCCGCTGGTTGTTAATGGCTGTTTTGGTCGTGCTCGCTATTATTGCCTATCGCATTTTTCTGCAATCGGTCACCTTGCCCACCGAAGGTGTGAAGCTGCGCGTGGCGCGAGGCAGTCACTGGCAGCAAGTCGCCACTCAGCTCAGCGATCAAGGCATTATTCACAGCCAATGGTCCTTGCGAGCCTATCTGTTTTTACGACCCGGCGAAGAAGTTTTGCTGCCGGGCGTATTTAACTTTCGCCCACCAATGACGCTTGAGCAGCTGGTGTCACGGCTATCGCAGGCTCCCGATGGCACGCCGGCGATGCTGGTGATCGAGGGCACGCGTTACAGCGACTTGCTGGCGACTATTGCCGCACGCGATGACGTGCGCCATGGCGTTGCCGAAATGACAGACGAGCAGGTATTGGCGGCCATAGGCGCAGAGGAGTCACATCCCGAAGGTTTGTTTGCACCTGATACCTATGTGATGGATGACGACTCTCGTGATATCGATATTTTGCGCCGACTATACCTGCGTCAAAAACGTATTTTGGCGGCAGAGTGGGCTGCGCGCGCGCCTGACTTGCCCTATAAAACGCCTTATGAAGCGTTAATCATGGCGTCGATTATTGAAAAAGAAACCTCACGCAATGATGAGCGCGCGCGAGTAGCCGGTGTTTTTGTGCGCCGCATGAAAATTGGTATGCGCCTGCAAACCGACCCCACCGTGATCTACGGCATGGGTGAGGCTTTTCGCGGCAATATCTCGCGCAAAGACCTGCGTGCAGCCACCGACTACAACACCTATCGCATTGATGGTTTGCCACCGAGCCCGATTGCTTTGCCGAGTCGCGCATCGATTCATGCCGCGATGCATCCTGCCGAGAGCGATGCGATCTTCTTTGTTGCCGATGGCAAGGGCCGTCATATTTTTTCCGCGACGCTAAAAGAGCATAACAACGCGGTGAATAAGTATCAGCGCCGATGAGTAAGCATCATTCGTGGCCACGTTTCATCACTCTAGAGGGCGGTGAGGGCGTTGGCAAAAGTACCAATCTCGCTGCTATGGCTGAGCTGCTGCGCACGACAGGCCGTGAGCTGGTGGTCACACGTGAGCCCGGCGGTACGCCATTGGCGGAAACTATTCGCGAATTATTGCTGGCGCCCCGCGATGAAAAAGTTGCGCCCGACGCCGAGCTACTATTGCTCTTTGCCGGTCGCGCACAGCATTGGCAGCAAATTATTTTGCCAGCATTACAGCGCGGTGCTTGGGTGCTCTGCGATCGCTTTTTAGATGCTACTTACGCTTATCAAGGTGGTGGCCGTGGCCTCGATGTGGGGTTAATCGATAGCCTCGCTGAACTCGTGCTAAAGGCGCAAGGTCCGGCACTCACCTTGCTGCTTGATGTTGATGTCGCCACCGGCATGAGTCGTGCCGTTGAGCGCGCCGCACTTGATCGCTTCGAGCAAGAGCAGCTGAGTTTTTTTGAGCGCGTGCGCGTCAGCTATTTAGCACGCGCTGAGGCTGAGCCTGAACGCATGAAGCGCATTGATGCAGGCCAAGCATTGGCCGCTGTGCAGCGCGATGTCGCCAGTGTCTTATCGGCCCATATTGCCCATTGTGAGATTCACCATGTTGACTGATGTATACCCTTGGCAGCAGGGCATTTGGGCCTCGCTCAATCGGTTATTGAATGCCGAGCGCCTGCCGCATGCCATGCTTTTTGCAGCTCCTGCGGGCACTGGCAAGCGCCGCTTGGCCGATGCCTTTGCCGCGCGCATGTTGTGCCAAACGCCAGCGCTTGATGCCGCTTGTGGCCAATGCCGAGGCTGCCAGCTCTTAGCTGCCGGCACGCACCCAGACTACTACGTGCTCAGCCCCGAAACCGATGGCGATAAAGTCAGCAAAGTCATCAAGATTGATCAGGCCCGCGCCGTTGTCAGCTTTGCTTCGCAAACGGCGCAAATGCAGGGTTATCGCGTCATCATCATTGATCCCGCCGATGCGCTGAACACCTCATCGGCCAATGCCATGTTGAAAACCTTGGAAGAGCCCGGCCAGCGCTGCGTATTTTTGCTGCTGACTGATCAGCCCACGGCTTTATTGGCGACTATCCGTAGCCGCTGCCAGTTGCTGCCGTTGAGCTTGCCTGACGAAGAGGATGCGCTAGCGTGGCTGCGCCCGCAGCTGAGCGTGCCGGCGATGGCCGAGACATTATTGGGCTTAGCACGCGGTGCGCCGTTAGCGGCATTGGCCTTGAGCGAGTCACCGTGGTTTGTGCAGCGCCAGCCTATTCTCGATGCCTTGCTGGCGGTGGGCAGTGGCACTGAGCAGCCATTAACTGCGGCTCAGCAATTCACTAAAATGAATCCGATTGAGCAAATCACCGCCTGGCAAAGTCTGCTCGATGATGCCGTGCAGCAAGGCTTAGCGCCAGAGTCACCGGTACGCCATAGCGATCTGCCATCGTTGCAAAAGCTCGCTGAAATCAACGCGCAATGCTTGCTAGAAACACTGTGGCAGGCCGTGGAAGCGCGCCGCCTGCTCGATGACACCAACGTTGCTGCCGCGACTATTCTCGATAATCTCTGGTTGCATTGGGCGCGTGCAACTCGTCAAGGAGGCCATCATGTTCGTTGATAGTCATTGCCATTTAGACATGCTCAAACTCGACCGCCACGATGGCTCGTTGGCGCGCGCGCTGGATGC
>NZ_CEYEMI010000018.1:0-11414 GCF_982810325.1 Paraperlucidibaca sp. | reverse complement strand
GGCATTGTGACTTTTAATAAGGCGCTGGAATTGAAAGAAGTGGCTAAGCGCATTCCGCTCGATCGCTTGCTGATTGAAACTGACGCGCCGTATTTGGCACCTACTCCTAATCGCGGCAAGCCAAATGAGCCGGCGTACTTACCAGATACAGCCGCTCATATTGCTGAACTGCGTGGCTTGAGTGTGGAGGCGTTGGCTGAAGCAACCACAGAGAACTTCAAACGCTTATTTGGTCTGAAATCGCTCTCACCCTTGGTACTAGCACCAAGGTCCATGGCAGACTAAACTGCTGTCTTCATAGATTATTTGCCCGACTACGAGGGAATATGGATCTCTCGTTGACACAAGGAGCTGGCATGAGTGACTTAGCCAAAGCCACGCAGAAAGCGCGCGAATTTCGTCAGCGCGAGCAAGACATTCTCGATTGTGCACAAGCGCTATTCATTGAGCATGGCGAAGATAAAGTCACGGTAGAAATGATTGCCGACAAAGTGGGTATTGGCAAAGGCACTATCTATAAGCATTTCGAAACAAAAAACGAAATCTATGTGTTGTTAATGATCCGCTATGAAGATGAGTTGGCGGACATGTTCGCTCGCATCGACATGACCGAAGATAAGCAAACTTTGGTGCGCGAATATTTCACTTTTCGCGTGAAGGATGCCGACAAATACTTATTGTTTGAGCGCCTAGAAAGCAAACTAGTAGCCGATGGCGCTGTGCCTACCATGCTAGAGAAATTGCATGCTATCCGTTCGTCAAACGTGGATACGCTGTATGCCATGGTGGAAGGGCAAATTAAGGCGGGTAAGCTCGCCGATGTGCCACCGTCTTGGCATATCGCTGCGGCATGGGCCTTAGCTCATGGCGCATCTGCCTTAACTAAGTCGGGCTTTTACACGCAATTTATTGGTGAAAAAGAGCCATTTCTCGACTTTTTGCTTAATGTGGCTGTCCGCATGGGTAATAAACAAGTTTTGGGTAAAAAGCCAAAGCATTGATTTTTAATCGCTTTGCTTGCAATTAAAGAGTATTTCGTCGGTCGGCAGGTTGACCGTTAAAGCATCACACTGCAAGATACCGAGCCTTTCGAGAGCAGTCTGTGCGCGCTGCGCGCCTTTTCTCGTCATGTTCATCATTCGTTTAAATCGTTAAATAGCTGAGGATTCCATGAAGGTTCTTGTCGCTGTCAAACGCGTTGTCGATTACAACGTCAAAGTTCGCGTGAAAGCGGATAACTCCGGCGTGGAGCTGGCCAATGTCAAAATGGCCATGAACCCGTTCTGTGAGATCGCGGTAGAAGAAGCTGTTCGTCTGAAAGAGAAAGGCATCGCTACTGAAATTATTGCGGTCACTGTTGGTCCACAAGCTGCGCAAGAACAACTGCGTACTGCTCTGGCCCTAGGTGCCGACCGTGCCATTCTGGTGCTAACCGATGACGTCGCTGAGCCGCTGGCTATCGCGAAAATTCTGAAAGGAATTTGCGATGAAGAACAGCCTGGTTTGGTTGTTTTAGGTAAGCAAGCCATCGATGGTGATAACAACCAAACTGGCCAAATGCTGGCTGCGTTGGCTGGTTTTGCCCAAGGCACATTTGCTTCAGTCGTAGAAGTCGCTGGCGATAAAGCCAAAGTGACTCGCGAAATCGACGGTGGTTTGCAAACCGTTGAGCTGACATTGCCTGCGGTAATTACTACCGACTTGCGTTTGAACGAGCCACGCTATGCGTCGCTGCCAAACATCATGAAAGCAAAGAAAAAGCAGCTGGATACGAAAGCACCTGGTGACTACGGTGTCGATACCACGCCACGTTTGAAAACAGTAAAAGTGAATGCCCCTGCTGAGCGTAGCGCTGGCATCAAGGTGAAAACTGTTGAAGAGCTGGTCGATAAACTGAAAAACGAAGCGAAGGTGATCTAATCATGGCCACTTTAATTATTGCAGAACACGATAGCGCGTCCATCAAAGGCGCAACCTTAAACACAGTGACAGCTGCCGTGAAAATCGGTGGCGATGTGCATGTGTTGGTTGCTGGCCAAGGCTGCCAAGCTGCTGCCGATGCCGCCGCTAAAATTGCTGGCGTGAGCAAAGTTTTATTGGCTGATAACGCTGCTTACGCGCATCAGCTGCCAGAAAACGTGGCGCTGCTGGTTGCTGAACTCGGCAAGTCCTATAGCCACGTATTGGCTCCAGCGACTACCAACGGCAAAAATATTCTGCCACGCGTAGCCGCTTTGCTAGATGCATCGCAAATCTCGGAAATATCAGCAGTTATCTCTGCTGATACTTTCGAGCGTCCTATCTACGCTGGTAACGCCATTGCTACTGTGCAATCGACTGAAGACATCAAAGTCATCACCGTGCGCCCTACAGGCTTTGACGCTGCCGCAGCTGAAGGTGGTTCGGCTGCAGTTGAAGCTGTGGCTTCAGCGCAAGATGCTGGTAAATCAAGCTTCGTTGGCGAAGAGCTAGCTAAGTCGGATCGTCCAGAATTAGCCGGTGCTAAAATCGTCGTTTCTGGCGGGCGTGGCATGGGCAATGGCGAGAACTTCAACTTGCTTTATTCATTGGCCGATAAACTTGGCGCAGCTGTTGGTGCTTCGCGCGCCGCGGTTGATGCTGGCTTTGTGCCTAACGACATGCAAGTCGGTCAGACTGGTAAAGTCGTTGCTCCACAGCTCTACATTGCGGTTGGTATCTCCGGTGCCATCCAGCATTTAGCTGGCATGAAAGACTCGAAAGTTATTGTTGCGATCAACAAAGATGAAGATGCTCCGATTTTCTCCGTTGCCGATTACGGCATCGTGGGCGATCTCTTCGACATCGTGCCGCAGCTCGACAAACTGATTTAATAGCTCGCGCTCATTAGGGCGCTAGCGGTTTGTCAAAAACGGGTCCTAGTGGCCCGTTTTTTTATGCCTAGATTTTTTCGAAGAAATTCAACATTTGGTGGTTTTGTTTAGTCGTTGTAGAGTCTGCGCATTAATAATAAAAAATGGCATGAGCGATCACATGAACCGTTACGTTTCTAGCTTCTTCCTCATCAGCATAATAAGTGTATTGGCAGCTTGCGGTGGCGATAGCCGCGCCGCATCTGACACTGCCGTGAGCACGCCAGCTGCAACTGATAGCGCTGCGCGTGCTGAGCCATCGATCAATATTCCCCTCACTGACTTACTTCCACCGCTAGTAGCAACCGATCCTGCGTCTGATTATGCCGAGCGTTGTGGTGCTGATGGCCTAATTTGTGTGCGCTGGGTGGAGAGCAAGTTAGCGGAGTGGGAGAAGTTTTTCGGCTGTGATCACCGCGCCGTTTTCCCTACGGTGTATCGTTTGCTAACGAAGCAAACGCGCTTGCAACTAGAAGAAGATCCCAGCGTTTTTGATGACCCTGCAGGCCTTGGCTTTGAGGCGCTGCAGTTCTATGCACTTTACGACGAGATGATCACCGATCATCTGGCAGGTAAGCCGATTGCACCGGCTTGGCAAACGGCTATGGATGCGGCGAATAGCGGCAATTGGAGTGGCGGCCACGATATGTTGCTCGCGATTAATGCTCATGTGCAGCGCGATATGCCATTTGCAGTGGCCAATACCGGCTTAACTCTGCCCAATGGCAAAAGCCGTAAGCGTGATCATGATCGCTTCAATACCGTGCTCAATACAGCCTATCCCATCATCGTGCGAGAAGTTGGACGGCGTTATGATCCGCTGATGACGATTGTGGCAAATCTTGGTTTGCCGGTTAATTTGGTTTCGCAACAATTAGTCGCTGTTTGGCGAGAGGGTGTTTGGCGCAATGCCGAACGACTCTCTGTATCGCAAGAGCCAACTTGGCAATCGTTAACGCATGAGAGCATCGAGTTGCAGGCAAATCTCACTGCAATAGCCATGAAAGTGGGTGAAACACCACAGCGTCGTAGTCTGCGGGATGCCTATTGTGAGGCTGCACTGGTAGAGTAGCCGCCTTGTTTATTTATCGAGGCAGGGCATGTTTTCTTGGTTTGAACGCCGCTTAAATCCTTTTCCTGAGCAACAGCTAACGCAACCACCGCGTGAGCTGTTGGCATTTTGCTTATATTTCACTCGTGGTGCATGGCCGTATTTGCTCATGGGCGCGGCCTTGATGACGCTGGTGGCCATTGCTGAAGTCTGGCTTTTTAGCTTTCTGGGCGACATCGTTAATTGGCTCTCGGTGCAAAGTCGCGAGACTTTTATGGAGGCGCAGCGCTGGCAGCTCATCTCCATGGCCGCCGTGGCTTTGGGCCTGCCGTTATTAGTCACTGCGCATTCGCTGCTGAACCATCAAACCCTGATGGGCAATTACCCGATGCGCATCCGTTGGTTGGTACACCGGTATTTGTTGCGTCAGTCCATGGCGTTTTACCAAGATGAGTTTGCTGGTCGCATCGCCACCAAGCTAATGCAAACCGCACTAGCGGTGCGCGAGTGCGTGATCAAACTGCTCGATGTATTGAACTACATCGTGGTTTATTTCTTGGGCACATTGGTGTTATTTGCTAATGCCGATTGGCGTTTGGCCATTCCGCTAGTTGCCTGGTTGCTATTGTATTTATTGATGCTGAAGTTCTTTGTGCCGCGTATGGGGCGCGTAGCCCAGCTACAGGCCGATGCGCGCTCGCAAATGACGGGGCGTATTGTCGATAGCTACACCAATATTCAGACGGTGAAATTGTTTTCGCACGCCCAGCGTGAGGCGAGCTATGCCCGAGAGGGTATGGGTGAGTTTTTGGTCACGGTCTATGCGCAAATGCGTTTAGTAACATGGTTGAACTTATCGCTCTATAGCCTCAATGCCGCGCTCTTGCTCAGTGTTGGCAGTTTGGCGATTTGGCTATGGCTAGGGGCTGAAATATCGGTTGGTGCGGTGGCCTTGGCCTTAGGTTTGGTGCTGCGCCTATCGGGCATGTCGCAATGGATTATGTGGGAAATAGGGTCGCTGTTTGAAAATATCGGCACCGTGAAGGATGGCATTGGCTCAATTTCGGTACCGCAAGTGGTTGAAGATAAGCCTGATGCGGCCGTTTTAAGTGTGCCGCGTGGTGAGATTATTTTTGACAAAATGAGCTTTCATTATGGCCAGCAAAGTGGCGTGATTGAGGATCTGAGCCTGCGCATTGCCGCTGGTGAGAAAGTTGGTTTAGTCGGGCGCTCAGGTGCCGGCAAGTCGACCTTGGTGAATTTGCTGCTGCGTTTCTATGATGTGGCTGGCGGGCGCATTGTCATCGATGGGCAGAATATTGCCGATGTGCAGCAAGACAGCTTGCGCGCACAGATTGGTATGGTTACGCAAGACACGTCATTGCTGCACCGTTCGGTGAGCGAGAACTTGCGCTATGGCCGCCCTGATGCGACACAGGAGATGACCGAGGCGGCGGCGCGTAAGGCGCAGGCGCATGAGTTCATCTTGTCGCTAAAGGATGCCAAAGATCGCACAGGCTATGATGCACATGTAGGCGAGCGTGGGGTTAAGCTTTCGGGCGGCCAACGCCAGCGCGTGGCCATTGCGCGCGTGATGCTGAAAGACGCACCGATCTTAATTCTCGATGAGGCAACGTCGGCGCTGGATTCAGAAGTTGAGGCGGCGATTCAGGAAAATCTGTATCGCTTGATGGAAGGTAAGACTGTGATTGCCATCGCACATAGGCTATCGACCATTGCCGCCATGGATAGGCTGGTGGTGATGGATGCGGGCCGCATCATTGAAGTTGGTACGCACGATGAGCTAGTGGCAGCTGGCGGCCTTTATGCGCAGCTATGGGCGCGCCAGTCCGGTGGTTTTTTAGATCCAGGCGATATCGCTGAGTAAGTAGTTAGGCGAGGGACGTGCCGCATTCCCTCGCCTAACTCAATACTCGTCCCTGAAGGCTTAAGCGTTTTCCAACTCCACCAAACCTTCTTCCAAATACGCCAGCAACTTCTGCATATGCGGTAGCGTGCGGCGACAAGCAATAATGCCAATCTCAAACTTCTCGGCATAGCTCACCACGGTGATATTGGTCGCTTGACCATCCATGGCGATAGAGACCGGATAAATGCCTTCGAGCTTGGCGCCATTCCAGTACATCGTTTCGCGCGGGCCCGGCACATTAGAGATGACGATATTAAACGCCTGCCAAGTCGGCGCGATGCCGGTTGCCATATTGATGCCACTGACGGCCAGTGCGGTGCCAACGTAGTTCATGATTTCGAGCTGGCTCATGTTGGCGAAGCGGTCTTTGCTGTTTTGCACTGAACGCGCAATGGCATCGAGACGCTCGAGCGGATGGCTCAGATGCGTGGCCAAGTTCGCTAACACCATGCCGACTTGGTTGCCGCCATCGGAGTCATCTTTGCGCAAAGACACCGGTACCATCGCTACTAAAGGCTTGTCGGGCAGGGCATTTAAGTCGGTCAAATAGCGGCGTAATGCACTCGCGCACATGGCCAAAACAATGTCGTTGAGCGTGGCGTTATGCTTTTTAGCGGTAGCTTTGATGCGTGGTAAATCCCATGACTGGGCGGCAAATCGACGCGAGGCGCTGATCGGTTGATTCAAAATCGAACGTGGCGCCTGAAACACCGAAACATAATCGGCATCGTTGCCACGAGCCTTAATCGATTTGATGATTTCTTTGGTCACGCGTGGCCAAGTGGCGGCTTGATCACGAATCGCCCCCATAGCTTTACTGGCTTTTGAAATAGGCGCTGTGACATTAGCGACAACGCCTTCTGGCGCAGCTTTTTTTCGTGGCGGCATCGCCCAAAAAGGCACGGTGTCGCGGCAGAGCGGGTCTGGCGACATGCCTTTTTGCAACATGCGCATGCCAGCGACACCATCGATTAGTGCGTGATGAATACGGCTATAGACGGCGATTCGGCCATCCTCGACACCATCGATAATGTAGATTTCCCACAAGGGTTTGGCGCGATCCATTAGGCCGCTATGTAACTTTGAAACGATGGCTAAAAGCTCACGAATACGACCGGGCTTAGGCAGCGAAATGTGGTGAAAGTGCGCCTCTAAATCGAACTCGGTATCTTCTTCCCAAAAGGGTATGCCGAAGCGCTTAGTGAGCTTTTGGTTGAATGGCGGCTGCGCGCGACGATACGACAATGCCCACTCGGCAAGCTCTTGGGCGTAGTTTGGGCCGGCACCTTCGGGCGGTGAGAGCAGCAATAAGCTGCCAACGTGCATGGGCTGATTGCGGCGCTCTAAGAGCAAAAACATATTATCGGGTGGTGAAAGTGGCGTCATAGTAGCTATCCTTATATCTGCTCAGCTCTTAGAGCTGAATGCGTCCTGCGTGAATATCGGCAAAGGTTTTTTTCGTCAGCGACACGTAGACATTTTCGCGCGGCAATAAAAGCCAAACGTCATCGACAGTTTTTGGGTCGAAGCCGGATTGCTTGAGCTCGACTTTGCGATATTTGAAGGTGCCGGTGGTTTCTTGTTCGGGCTGCACGCGAATGAATACGGGCACGGCGTAGCGCGGTAAGTTGGCTATTAATGTGGCCGCAACGTCTTTGCCATCGAAGCTCATGCCGGGCTTGAGCGTGATGGCTGCCATGCCTGCTCGGCCATCGCAGCCGGGTACAGATACGCCGTAGACTGCACCATGCGCGATGCTACTAACGCTGGCCAATGCACCTTCAACTTCGGTGCTGGCGACGTTTTCGCCTTTCCAGCGGAAAGTGTCGCCAACGCGGTCAACAAACTGAATATGGCGCATGCCTTGGTCGCGCACTAAGTCACCAGTGTTGAAATAGCAGTCGCCTTTTTTGAAGACATCGCGCAGCATTTTTTTCTCACCGGCTTCCGGGTCGGTATAGCCATCGAAAGGTCGGCGTTCACTGACTTCGCTAATCAATAAGCCGACGCCGCCTTTTTTCACTTTGACTAATCGGCCCTTGGTATTGCGCACGGGCTCATCACTGTCAGCGTCAAACTGCACGATGGCGAATGGTAGAGGCGAAAAGCCGGCGGTTTCAGTGACACCAAAGGCATTAATAAAGCCAATGTTGGACTCGCTAGCCCCATAAAATTCGTAAATCCGCTCGATGCCGAAGCGCTGCTGGAACTGCTTCCAGATTTCTGGGCGCAGGCCATTGCCGGTAATCAGGCGAACGTCGTGCATGGTGTCATTGTCGAGCGGATCGCGGTTGAGTAGATAGCGCAGCAGTTCGCCAATATAGGTGAAGCCAGTCGCGCGGTAATGGCGTAGGCGATCCCAGAACTGGCTGGCGCTGAACTTGCGATCGATGGCGAGAGTTGCGCCAGCCGACAGCACACAGCCCCATGCTACGGTGAGCGCGTTGTTGTGGTAGAACGGCAGGCAGCAATAAAACACGTCATCGCTGCGTAGGCGTAGGGTGGCGTTGCCGACGCCGGCCATCGAGGCGAGCCAGCGGTAATGCGTCATCACCGAGGCTTTTGGCAGGCCGGTCGTACCCGACGTGAAGATAAAGAAGCAGGGCTGGCGGGCTTGCACATGGCGCGTGCTTTCAGGGTTGATGCTGCGGCGACGGCCGGCATCGCGCGCTAAGTCGGTAAAGCCTACGGGGCAGTCGGCGCTTTCACTGGGCGCATGACCTTGGCCTTGCACCCAAAAGAAACCGATATCGGGGCGAGTCTCAAAGCTTAAGCCGGTGCTTTTTAGCGCATCGCTACACTCATCGCTGAGAACTAAAATGCGTGGCTTCACGAGGTCGATGCTATGACGCAAGACATCACCGCGTTGGTTGAAATTGAGCATGCCGGCGACTGCGCCAAGCTTCACCGCAGCAGCGACACAGGCTAGTTGCATGGGGCTATTTTCAGCCAAGATGGCGACGGTATCGCCGCTATGCACGCCATGATGCGAGAAGCTGGCTGCTAGGCGATTGACCCAGCTATTGAACTCAGCATAAGTCCAGCGTCGGTCTTGCCATTGCACCGCAACGCGGTCGGGGGTTTGTCGTGCCCAGCGCTCTAGCACGCGGCCAATGGACATTTCAGATTCGGGCTTGAGTGTGGCTAGGCCAAATAGGCCACGATTAACCGTGAGTAGGTCGGGAATGGCGGCAAAAGCGCCGCGAGCAATATCTCGCAGGCCTACTTTTTTGACATTGGATTCTTTTGAGTCCGCTGGCGTTGGGCGCTCTATTGGTGGTGGCATGGCGCGCTCCTTGTTGTTTTTATTGAACCAAGTTTGCCACATCTTGGGCTCGAAGCGCGCGTCTACTTAATGGCCATGCTGACTTTGCCTCAGCTGCTATCTACAGTGATAAGACAGCATGGGCGTCACAGTCGAATCTGCGTGCCCATCTCCACGACGCGATTGCTAGGAATGCTAAAGAAGTCAGTCACCGGCACAGCGTTGCGCGCCATGACGATGTACAGCATTTGCCGCAAGCGGTGCATAGGGTTTTCTTTGTTGGGAATAATGTGTTCGCGCGAAACAAAGAAGCTGGTATCCATAACGTCTAAATTCAGCGAATGATTGCGGCAGAGTGCAAAAATTTGCTCGATGTCAGGCTGCTCTTTAAAGCCGTAGTTCGCCGTGATGAGATAAAAATGATGACTGATCTCGTTGATGGTTAGACGCTCTGAATCTTCGATAAAGGGCACATCCTTAGTAGCGATACGCAGCACAATATTGCGTTCATGAATGATTTTGTTGTGCTTCATATTATGCAATAGCGCATGCGGCACCTGCTCTAGCGAGCTATTCATAAACACTGCCGTGCCTTGCACAGTCTGCCCAGCAGAAGCACCAATACTATTGACGAATAGTGACAGCGGCATGGTTTCATTATTTAAACGTGTCTGCACGCTGTCGCGACCGCGCTTCCAGGTTGCCATAATGAAAAATGCACTGATGCCAATCAGCACAGGTAGCCAACCACCATGGATGATTTTCAGTGATGTCGATGAGAAGTAGGCGATATCGAGCAGAATAAACGGCACGATTAATAGCGCTGCGAGCTCAGGGCGCCAATGCCAGATTTTAATAGCCACCACGATAAGTAATATGGCATCCAGTGTCATGGTCATGGTCACAGCAATGCCATAGGCCGCCGCCAAGTTTTCTGAGCTTTGGAATGTCATCACAAGGATGCAGACTGCAACAAATAGTAGCCAATTGAAGAAGGGGATGTAGATTTGGCCAATCTCTTTATTAGATGTATGGCGCACTTCAAAGCGCGGTAGATAGCCGAGTAGCATGGCTTGTCGGGCTATCGAAAATACGCCTGAAATACAGGCCTGAGATGCCACTACGGTAGCAAGCGTTGCGAAAATAATGAGAGGGTAGAGCGCCCAATCTGGAGCTAATAAAAAGAAGGGATTTTCAATGGCCGCTGGGTTCTCTAAAAGCAGAGCGCCTTGGCCGCAATAGTTGAGCACTAGCGCTGGAAACGCCATATAAAACCAAGCACGGCGTATGGGGCGATGACCAAAGTGGCCCATGTCGGCGTAGATCGCTTCGCCACCGGTAATCGTTAGTACCACGGCACCAAAAATAACCATTGATACGCCGGCATGTTCCTCAATAAACATGACTGCCCAATACGGGTTAATTAGGGTGAGCACTTCCGGCGCATGGCGGATATTTATGGCACCGAGAAAGGCTAGTGTACCGAACCAAAGCAGCATCACCGGACCAAAGAAAGCGCCCATCGAGCCAGTGCCATGGCGTTGCAAGGTAAATAGTACGGTGATGACGGCAAGCGTGATGGGAATAATAAAGGGTTCAAAGTCGGGCGAAACGACTTTCAGGCCTTCCGCAGCTGAGAGTACGGAAATGGCTGGAGTAATCATGCCGTCGCCTAAAAAGAGTGCGGCACCGAATAAGCCTAAAACAATCATTAATGGTCTAGCCCACGGTCGCTTATAGCGGCCACGCAGCACCAACGCCATCAGCGACATAATGCCGCCTTCACCATTGTTGTTGGCACGCATGAGGAGCGTGATGTACTGAATCGATACCACGAGCGTGAGCGACCAAAACACCATGGATAAAATGCCGATGACGTTGTCATGGGTAATATCAAGTCCGGGCACAACACTGAAGCATTGTTTGATGGCATACAGCGGACTCGTGCCGATATCACCAAACACCACGCCAAGAGCGCCGATGGTTAAAGCTAACTGACTGGATTTGAGTGTATCGGATGGTGCTGCAGACATATGCTTCCTCAGTGCCAACACGCGATGCAGCGGTTGACATGCTACTTAGTCGCGCGAGTCTACCACCGCTAGCTTTGAGAAAAACACTTTGCCATCACCGCAGTCATCCGCTAGCATTGCCGCCCGCAATAGCAGCGTCTATTGCACCCCGGTGAGGTGTCCGAGTGGCTTAAGGAGCACGCCTGGAAAGCGTGTATAGGTTAATAGCCTATCGAGGGTTCGAATCCCTCTCTCACCGCCAAAT